>NZ_JBALMO010000111.1:10534-27721 GCF_036963345.1 Bacillus sp. JJ722 | reverse complement strand
AGAATTAAGATTGAATCAATTTGAATAAAAAGCATTAATAATTAACGGAAAATTAATATTTTTTAGATTGGAATGAATCTTGCATATTAAATATGTGTGGGAATAAAAAAGTTCCTGTTTATTCGTAAAAAAAACAGAAAGTTAAAGCTGCCGATTCAGAACTGAAACATGCTTAAAACGTTTGAATAATGCTTTATAAGAAGTGGGTTATCATAAGGAGATTATGTACTTCTTATTTACAAACATTAGAAGTATATCTGTAAGTGGTCAGTAATCAATTAGTTTATCTAGTATGGTGAGAGGGGTGTACGTGCTTATATGAATGTAATTAATAGTACTGACGAATTACAAAAGAAAATAGCAGAATTAGAAGAAATATTCGACCTTTCTCTCTATGAGATATTTATAACGGATGCACACGGAACCTGTGTGAAAGTAAACCCGATATGTGCGGATAATATTGGGTTGAAACCGGAAGATTTAATAGGAAGAAATGTAAGGGATCTAGTGAATGAAGGGATTTTTATGCCATCTGCCACATTGAAAGTATTGGAAGAAAAACAACCCGTTACGCTCATACAAACAACGGTTAGTGGTAAAAAACTTCATTTAACATCTACCCCAGTATTTAATGGAGCAGGTGAAATAACACTTGTCATTTCTAATGCGATTGATATCACTAATTTGTTTTCTTTAAAAGATAAGGTGAAGGAAATGGAGCAGGTCATTGAGAATTATAATAAGCAAAATGCGGATATAAGTAGTGACCAAACACTGTATGGTAAGAAAATTATCGCTAAAAATCCTGTGATGATTCAAATACTTGAATTGCTAATGCGTGTTTCAAGAATTGATTCAACCGTGCTTTTACTTGGTGAATCGGGTGTTGGTAAGACAGAGATTGCAAAGTGGATTCACGAAAGAAGCAATCGTTCACAAGGTGATTTCATCGAAATAAGCTGTGATTCAATTCCATCAAGCTTATTTGAGTCAGAATTATTTGGTTATGAAGCAGGATCTTTTTCGGGTGCACTATCATTAGGAAGACAAGGTCTGCTTGAAGCAGCAGATAATGGGACATTGTTTCTTGATGAAATCGGTGAGCTATCACTTGATTTACAAACAAAGCTACTGCAAGTTATTGAAAGCAAATCATTTAAGGAAATTGGCAGCGATAAAGCAAGAAAAATAAACACTCGTATTATTGCTGCTACTAGTAAGAGCTTAAAGGAACTTGTTGACCAAGGAAAGTTTCATAAAGAGCTCTATATTCACATATCAATTATTCCAATCAAAATACCACCTCTTAGAGAAAGACGCGATGAGTTAATTGAGTTGATTTTCTCATTACTTGATCGCATTAACATCAAATATAATTCTATGAAAATTTTATCTCCAAAACTGCTTGAAGAGTTGATCACTCACGATTGGCCAGGCAATATTCGTGAGCTGGAAAACACGCTAGAAAGATTAGTTGTAACTACCAATGATACTGTTATAGATCGTGAATTAAGTACGCCGCCAGTTAATGAGAAGCGATCTGCACAACAAAACGAAACTGAACAATTATTACATAGTGAGAAATACTTAGAGGTGCTAACTAGTTCTAAGCTTAGTTTAGATGAAAGACTTGATATGGTAGAGAAGGAAATACTGGAATATTACATGGAAAAGCTAGGTTCAACAAGAAAAGTAGCGAAATATTTACAAACAAGTCAAAGCACAGTAAGTAGAAAATGTCTAAAATATAATATAAAACTGAACCAAAAATGAATAACTTAATTCATTTTTGGTTCAGTTTTTCTTTATGATTGAATCACAAATGAATCGGAATAGTTAAAATTTACAGAAATTTATCATAATTTAGGTATTTGAATTTTGGCACGATTCTTGCAAATGTTTTATATGTAAGAAAAAGAAAAAAGGGGATAACAAGAGGAAATAGGAATCGGATATAACTAAGAAAACAATTAGGAAGGTGATAGATTTGGCAATTCAAAATACAGAATTAAAAAAGAATCTGAAAACAAGGCATGTCACAATGATTTCGATTGGCGGAGTAATTGGAGCGGGGCTCTTTGTAGGTAGCGGTAATATCATTTTACAAACTGGGCCAGCAGCACTTCTTTCATACTTACTTGCCGGATTAATCGTAGTTCTTGTGATGCGTATGCTTGGTGAAATGGCAGTTGTCAACCCAGATAGCGGATCGTTCTCTACTTATGCAAATAACGCAATTGGTCCTTGGGCTGGCTATATGATTGGTTGGCTATACTGGTTTAACTGGGTAATAATTGTGGCGATTGAGGCAGTGTTATTAGGTGAAATGGTAAATATGTGGTTTCCATCAATTCCTGTTTGGGTGGCTAGTCTTGTATTTCCAATACTATTGATGTCGACGAATGTTTTCTCGGTTAAAGCGTACGGTGAATTCGAATATTGGCTTGCAACTATTAAAGTAGTAGCAATTATTGCATTTTTATGTGTTGGTGTGGCAATGATTATGGGCTTTATACCTGGGTATGAGTCACAAGGTTTTTCAGTCATTACTGAAAATGGTGGATTCTTCTCACAAGGATTTTTCCCCGTGCTATTAAGTGTAATCTTTATTACATTTTCCCTTTCAGGTAGTGAAGTTGCAGCAATTGCAGCGGGTGAGTCTGAAAACCCAGAGAAAAATATTATTAGAGCAATTAACGCTGTAGTGTGGCGTCTTCTACTATTCTTTGTTGGTTCAGTAGCAATCTTAGTAATGGTTATTCCTCAAGATGATAAGAAGCTTCTGGCAACTCCATATGCAAGTGTATTCGATATTGCAGGTTTACCGGCAGCTGGTACAGTAATGAATTTAGTAGTATTCATTTCCTTGATGTCAGTATTAAATTCAGGATTATATACAGCTTCCCGCATGGTCTATTCACTTTCATTAAAAGGTCAGGCTCCTAAAATTTTAACAAAAGTAAATCGAAGAGGTGCTCCAATTCCTGCATTAGTATTAAGCGTAATCGTGGCTTACATCTTTACTATGTTCAAGTTCATTTCACCTAATGGTGTATTTAGTTTCCTAGCAAATGCTTCAGGTGGCGTATCACTTCTTATGTATATTATTGTTGCTGTTTCACAAATTCGTTTACGTAGAAGAATGGAGAAAACAAATCCGGAAGCACTTAAAGTTAAGATGTGGTTATTCCCATTTTTATCATATGCAACAATTATTGTGATAGGAGGAATTTTCATCGCACAAGCATTCATTGAATCAATGCGTATGCAATTCATCTTAACGTCAGGTCTTGCTATTTGTACTGTTATTTCATATTTCTTGTTTATCCGTAAGAATGAGCAAACAAATACAAACGATCAGAGAAAAGTAATTTAATAGATTAAAGATATAATAAAAAACTGTCTCACGTAATATAGAAATATTACATGAGACAGTTTTATTTTGTAGGCAAGTAGGGCATAGTTCTATTTTTTCTATAAATCCAGTATTTTCTGATGGTGGATAGGGCTGTAAAATAACTATTTCTATCATTTGTTGAATGAAAAATAGGATAAAAATAGAAGAGATGACCTGTTTTTGTAATAGAATCGTAATATTAGTATTTAGTAGGTTTTGTTAGAATAGAGTTATAATCTGAAAAGTAAAAAATACTCAAAATTTTATGTTGTTAAGGTAGGTGGACTTTATTGAAAAAATTTTTAGCTCTATTAATGGCAGTAATTCTAGCTTTTTCGCTTATTCCTGCTAATGGACAAGCAGCAACATATACGGGTAAAGATGTTGTGAATATAGCGAACAAGTATTTAGGTGTACCTTATAAGTTTGGTGGGACAACACCAGATGGGTTTGACTGCTCGGGTTATTTAATTTATGTGTTTAACCAGGTTGGGATATCACTTCCTCGAACATCTGAAGATCAATACAACAAAGCTGGAGTAAGTGTTGATAAAAAGGATTTACAAGTGGGAGACTTAGTGTTTTTCTCTAATACATATAAGCCTGGTATATCACATGCTGGTATATACGTAGGAGATAATAACTTTATTTCTGCGACGAATAGCGGTGTTGTAGTAGCAAGTTTAGATAATACATATTGGAAGCCGAAGTACACTGGTGCAAAGCGTGTACTAAATACTGATGGCTCTCAGAGTTCTTCTAAGTTCCCTGATTTAGGTACAGATCATTTTGCTTATGATGCTATTAATACTTTAACATCACAAGGTGTAATATCAGGATATCAAGATGGAACTTTCCGCCCAAATGATAATGTAACAAGAGGGCAAGCAGCGGCGATTATTAATCGTGTATTAAAACATACGGCAACAACTGATGTATCATTCCAAGATGTATCATCAAATCATACTTTTGCCAAAGAGATTGCAGCAATTAAAGAATTAGGTATTATTAATGGTTTTCCAGATGGAACTTTCCGTCCAAACGACATTATGACAAGAGCGCAAATGGCTGCTATTGTAAAAAATGCATTTAACTTAAAGCAACCGAATATCTCAAGTTCAAATTCTGATCCGGTTTATAGTGATGTAGGACCAAATAATACATTCTTTGAAGCAATAACGATTATGTATGAAATTGACACAACGAAGGGCTTTAAAACAGATAAATATCTACCATTCCAATCAGCTTCAAGAGCGGATTTCTCTGCAGCGATTTTTAATGGTATGAATGCACGCTAGGCAACTAGTTTGATTTATTTGTCAAATGCTAGATTCGACCACTAGTTTTGACCTATAGAATAATAGATAACAAGAAGATGACTAGAATACTTCGTTGCAGACGAATAATTCAAGTCATCTTCTTTCGTTTTACTAGATACAATAATGGAGTGAGAGAGATTAGATGAAATTAACATTTGAGCAATGTTTTAATCAGTTTGATTTATATGAAGAAAACTTCTGTCTGTTTTTGAAAAGATGAATCACCAAAAATATTTTTCAAAATATATTGACTCATAGCTATATAGAGAGTAAAGTAGATAAAAATTTCAATTAATGGAAATAATATTTTAGTTTTGAATAGCATATATTTTTTTAAACTAAAAACCAAGTATTTAAATAGGAATTATCGAATAAAAATTGTATATGATAAGGAGTGGAAGAAATGAAAAAAAGTAATTGGATCTTAGGGGCTCTATTAGCTTTAACGATTGTGGTGCTTGCTGGTTGTGGAAAAGCAGAAGATGTCGCTTCTGACAGTAAAGATCAGAAGGGTAATGAAACAAAAGAAGTTACATTAAAGATTAGTGCTTCATCAACACCACATGCAGAAATTTTAGAATTCATTGCACCAAAGTTAGAACAAGAAGGTGTTAAGTTAGATGTCACGATTACACAGGATAGTATTCAAACGAATCAATTAACGGCAGAGAAAGAGCTAGATGCTAATTTCTTTCAACATACTCCGTATCTTGATCAATGGAATAAAGATAGCAAACAAAATTTAGTAAGTGTTACGGGTGTACACATCGAACCTTTCGGCGTCTATTCAAAAAAAATTAAGAACATTAAAGATCTTTCTATTGGAGCGAAGATTTCTGTGCCGAAAGATCCAGTTAATTTCTCAAGAGCATTACAGCTATTTGCAGCGAACGGCATAATTGATCTAAAAGATTCAAAATCAGACTACACAGTAGAAGATATTACGAAGAATGATAAAAAATTAGAATTTATTCCGGTAGAAGGAGCGGTTCTTGTTCGTTCGTTAGATGATGTTGAAGCTTCAGCCATTAATACGAACTATGCGTTAGAAGGTGGATTTCAACCTTTAAAGGATGCTTTAATCATTGAGGGAAAGGATTCTCCATATGTCAATATATTGGTAGCTAGTCCGGATAATAAAGGTGATGAAAGTATTCAAAAGCTTGCAAATGCCTTAACAACACCAGAAGTGAAGCAGTTTATTGAAGAGACGTATGAAGGAGCTGTCGCATCTGCTTTTTAATGAAAAATAATAGAGCGTAGGGGGAGTAATATGATTGAATTTCAGAATATTTCGAAAATATTTAAGAGTGCTGGTAAAGAAGTTGAAGCGTTGAAAGGTATTCGATTAACGATAGAACAAGGAGATATATTTGGGGTAATTGGTTTTAGTGGAGCAGGAAAAAGTACGTTAA
Organism: Bacillus sp. JJ722; assembly: GCF_036963345.1. Taxonomy (NCBI): domain Bacteria; kingdom Bacillati; phylum Bacillota; class Bacilli; order Caryophanales; family Bacillaceae; genus Bacillus; species Bacillus sp. JJ722. The sequence continues at coordinate 21,590 of NZ_JBALMO010000111.1, read as the reverse complement.
TTCGAACGGTAAATTTACTAGAATATCCGACAGCTGGAGAAGTGTTAATTGAAGGACGAAATTTAACGAAGCTATCTGATAAGCATCTGCGCGAAGCAAAGAAGAAGATCGGTATGATATTTCAGCACTTCAATTTGCTCAATTCGAAAACCGTATTTGAAAACGTAGCGATGCCACTTCGGCTTAGTAAGACGAAGCAAATCGAAATCGAAAATCGCGTTAATCAATTGCTTCGTTTCGTTGGATTAGAAGATAAAGCGAACAGTTATCCAGATCAGCTTTCTGGAGGGCAAAAACAACGTGTCGGAATAGCTCGTGCCTTGGTCACGAATCCGTCCATTCTTTTGTGTGATGAGGCAACATCAGCTCTTGATCCACAAACAACGAAGTCGATATTGGAATTGCTGAAGCGAGTAAATGAAGAATATAAAATTACCATTTTAATTATTACTCACGAGATGGAGGTTATTAAGCAAATTTGTAACCGAGTTGCGGTGATGGAAGATGGTCGAATAATTGAGTCAGGTAGCGTGTTTAATATGTTCTCAAATCCGCAAACAAATACGGCTCGCAACTTTGTTCATTCGGTCATTAGAGATGAAGTGCCAGACAGTGTCATTCACTTATTGGGGGATACTAAGCGGCAAAGTCGAATATATAAAATTGATTTCTTAGGTGTGAGCTCAAGTCAACCGATTGTTTCGAGCACTGCAAAAGAATTTGATGTAGAAATCAATATTCTATTTGGAAATATAACTGAATTACAAGGTATTCCATTCGGCAATTTAATTGTTGAAATCAGCGGTAGCGATAGAGAAATAGAAAGAGCACATCAATATATTGCAACGAAAAATGTCACGATTAATGAAGTAACTAATAAGGGGGTAACGGGAGATGGAAGTAAGCAACGAACTGATTTTGGAGGCATTGTGGGAAACGTTGTACATGGTTAGTGTTTCCCTTTTCTTTGGGGCGATTATTGGAATCTTGCTAGGTGTAACACTAGTTGTAACGAGAAAAGGACATATATTAGAGAATCGCATTGTATTTTCGATTGTGAATCCAATCGTTAATACTTTTCGTTCAATTCCTTTCATTATCTTGTTAGTAGCAATTATTCCTTTTACAAGATTGATTGTAGGAACATCAATTGGAACAACAGCTGCTATAGTTCCGCTTGTTCTTCATATAGGACCATATATGTCGCGATTAGTGGAGAACTCACTGCTTGAGGTAGATGAAGGAATTATTGAAGCAGCTAAAGCGATGGGGGCTACACCTTTACAAATCATTTTCAAATTCTTAATCCCAGAAGCTTTTCCATCACTTATATTGAGTGTAACGACAGCTACGATTGGTTTAATTGGTGCTACGGCAATGGCTGGCGCTATTGGTGGTGGCGGTCTTGGTGACTTAGCGATTACTTATGGGTATCAACGTTTCTCGACAATAACCATCGTTGTGACAGTTGTGATTCTTGTTGTAGTTGTACAGGGAATTCAATCGATAGGAAATATGTTAGAACGAAAACTTAGAAGAGTGTAAGGAGTTTGAAGAATGACGGAACAATATCGAATTGCAACACTTAAAGATGCAGAGGCTGTATTAGATGTGACACACCGAGCATATGAACCTATTCGAGAGATGAGATTACCGTTTCCAGCAGCTACAGCCACAATTGATATGATGAAGGAAAATATTTATAAACATGCAACCTATGTCGCAGAAGACGATGGGCGTTTAATTGCAACTATCACATTAATATATCCTTGGGGCCACTGGCGGAACGATGCTCAATATCCATATGTTTGGTGGTTTGCGGTAGATCCTGCTTTTAAGAAGCAAGGTGTAGGGAATCGTTTACTTACTTATATAGAAGAAACGATTGTGAGAGATACGTTGAAAGCACCTGAATTAACACTTGCAACATCCATTCATCATCCTTGGTTGATACCGATGTATGAAAGACGAGGTTATAAAAAGGTGGAGTTAATCGAATTAGAGAATGATACAGTGTACGTATTACGGAAAATAGTGAGCGCTGATTACTATAAGAATGTTAAGAAGGAAGAGCCGATATCATAAAAAGCAATCAAAGGAGACGTACAATGAAAAAATTGTTAATACCACTCTTATTGTTATTTGCAATTATTGTAACGGGCTGTTCTAGTAAAGACACGAATGGTACGGAAAAGGATAAGGTTATTAAAGTGGGAGTTCGCTCAGCGGAAAGACATGGGAATTTGTTAAAGAACTAGCTGATAAAGAAGGCTTAAAGATTGAAGTTGTAAATTATTCTTCAGCTTATAATCCAAATGAATCATTAATGGCAGGAGACATTGATGCAAATGCGTTTCAACATATTGCTTATTTAGATCAATTTAATGAGATGAGCGGAGCGGATTTTGTTCCAATTGGTACGACCATTATGGCACCTCTCGGATTGTATTCGAACAAATATAAGAAGGTAGAAGAGTTTCCAGAAGGCGCACAAATCGCTGTACCAAATGATGCATCAAACTGGGGACGGGCTTTATTACTATTAGAAGAAGCTGGGTTAATTACTGTTGTTGATGGTTTCGATGGAAATGGTGGCGAAGATAAAATTAAGGAAAATCCAAATAATATCAAAATAGTTCCCACTGATTCCGCTAGTACGCCACGTGTAATGGATGATGTGGCAGGTTCTGTTATTAATAATGGTATTGCTGTTGAAGCGGGACTTGGTTTGAAAGATGCGGTTATTCATGAGTGCAAGACGGCAAAGCCATTCATCAATATTATTGCAGCTAGAAAGGAAGATCGAAATAACCAAGGCTTGAAGAAGTTAGTGGAAATCTATCAATCGAAGGAAACAGCGGCTTTTATTGAAAAAACATTTAAAGGAAACTACATTCCGACTGTTCTATCACTTGAAGAGTTACGTACGTATAAAGAGGCTTATAACAAATAATGAAATGAGGAGAACTAATGACGAAGGAGAGACAAATCAAGTTGGCTGCTTATTTAATAGGTTCTGGTATGCATGTAACAGCATGGCGTCATCCTGATTCTAAACCAGATGCCAGCATTGATGTGAAGGCTTTGCAAAAGCTAGCACAAATAGCGGAGAAAGGAAAGTTTGATATTGCTTTTATTGCAGATAGTTTAGCAATCAATAAAGAATCACATCCACATATTCTTAATCGTTTCGACCCAATCGTTCTTATTACAGCATTAGCAAGTGCTACTGAAAAAATAGGAATTGCTGCAACAGCCTCTACGACGTACAGTGAACCTTTCGTGTTAGCAAGACAATTTGCTTCGGTTGATCATATAAGTGGAGGTCGAGCTGGATGGAACTTAGTAACGACAGCGGATGCGACAGGGGAAACAGCGAAAAATTTTAGTCGGGAGCAGCATTGGGAGCATGATCATCGTTATGAGCGTGCGGAAGAATTTATTGATGTTGTGCAAGGGCTATGGGATTCATGGGAAGATAATGCGTTCGTTTATGATAAAGAATCTGGTGAATTCTTTAATCCTGAGAAGCTACATGAAATCAATTATAAAGGTAGCTATTTCAATGTGAAAGGTCCATTGAATATTGCTCGTTCGAAGCAAGGACAGCCAGTCATTATTCAAGCGGGTGCTTCAGAACCTGGCCAAAGATTAGCGGCAAGAACAGCGGAAGCGGTATTTGTGCATTGGGATAATCTTGAGACAGCGAAAACGTATTATAAAAATTTTAAAGCGCGATTGAAGGACTATGGAAGAAGTGAAGATGAGCTACACATTCTTCATGGTATTTCTCCAATTGTTGGAGAAACGAGAGAAATTGCACTTAAAAAGTTTCATGCCCTTCAAAAGTTAATCGACCCTTATGAAAGTTTGAAATTTGTTTCTGGTTATATGGGAAATGTAGACTTTTCTAAGTATCCGCTTGATACACCAGCTAAAGAAGTTGAATTCCCAGCTGTAAATAGTATCCAAAGTTACTTCAATGAAATGAAAAGCATTATTGATAAGGAAGACTTAAAAATTGGTGAATTATATGCTAGATTTTTCGGTCCTGGCCGAGAGGATGGTTTTATCGGAACGGCGATAGAAGTAGCAAATGAAATGCAGAAGTGGTTTGAAGAAAAGGGCTGTGATGGATTCATGATTCAATTCCCACTATTACCAGGTGATTTAGATGATTTTGTTCGTTTAGTTGTACCGATTTTACAAGGAAGAGGTATTTTCAGATTGGATTATGAAGGTGATACGTTGCGTGATCATCTTGGATTAAATAAACCTGTAAATCGTTTTGTGAAAAAGGGTATGAAAGCTTAAGAGAGAGGGAGAGAATATGGCTCGATTTAGCGATGAATTATTTGTAAGAAATGAGCGAGAAGCAGAGCTCGTTGCTTATGCAGATCGCTTAGCCACTGAGATAGAAGATAAAGCAGGCTACTATGATGAAACAGGGCAGTTTCCGTTTGAAAGCTTTGAATTTTTAAAGCAACAAGGCTATTTCAAATTAACGATACCAAAACAATACGGTGGTGATGAAATTTCACTTTATGAACTACTGCTTGTTCAAGAGCGGTTAGCACGAGGTGATGGTTCAACGGCCCTTTCGGTTGGATGGCACTTACTCACATTTTTAAATGTGCGCGAAGCACGCCCCTGGCCGGAAGATGTCTTTGCCCAATTGTGTAGAGATGCAGTAGAGAATGGCGAACTTATTAATATTATTAATACGGAAAGAAATGTAGGAAATTTAGTGCGTGGAGGTAAACCGACGACAGTTGCAAGACGCACGGAGGGCGGATATCTTATTACTGGACGTAAATCGTATGCTTCGTTGGCCCCGATTCTTAATCATTTTACAATCATTGCTTATGTAGAGGATGAAGATGTAAATGCTGAATTTCTCGTAACAAAGAATGAAGGTGTGGATGTTATTGAAACGTGGAATACACTAGGAATGCGTTCTACAGGAAGTCATGATATCGATATGAAAGAGGCGTTTGTACCGGAAAATGCATTATTAACTAGACATGATCCAAATAAGCCAAGTCGTTTCTTAGCGGATGGTCGTATTTATTCATTAGAAATTCCTGCTGTTTATTTAGGTATTGCCGGAGCGGCGCGAGATATCGCCGTCAATTTTGCGAAAACAACATACTCACATAGTTTACAAAACTATATATCGCAAGCAAGTCACGTGAGACAAAAAATAGGTGAAATTGAAGTGCTTTATCATTCTTCTCGTAGTTTACTTTACTCGCTAGCTGATCGCTTCGAACGTGATATTACACTGCGGGAGAATCTTTCTAATGATGTAAGCCTTGTAAAACATATTATTTGTGGCAATGCGATCAAAATAACTCAATTAGCAATGAAAATCGTAGGTGGTCGCAGCTTGTCGCGTGGACAAAAGCTTGAACGACTATTTCGTGATGTACAGTGTGGACTTTTTAATCCACCACAGGAAGATATTATTATTGAACAACTTGCTAGTAGTGCCTTGAATGAGCAAAAACAACCACAATCAATTTAAAAGATTTCTTCGACTAACTATCAAAAGCTGTATTGAATGTCAACTGATCATTCAATATGGCTATTTTTATATAATTAAACGAAAGCTATTTGAAAGATATATTTTCAGGTAGCTTTTTGCTTTTAAAATAAAGATAGTATGGAACATTATTCTAATATTGTTAAAAAATCAACACAATAAATATTAATTTTTTGTAAATTTTTAAGTTTAAGTCTGTATTATTTCGTAAATTGGGAGTAGACTTGTAAAGTCCGTATAAATGCTAATAATATTAGAGGATTTATTTTGTATTAAGATTGAGAGGGAATGTAAATGGTTTTTAAATCAAAAAAAGATAAGTTTAGCACGATGCTGTTTAATATTTCGGAAAATTTAAAGCAGGCAGCAGATTACTTCTGTGATTATAAATTACGTAATGTAAGTGATTTAAAAACATTCACAGAATCAATGAAAGAATATGAACACAAAGGTGATGGTTTTGTTCATGAAGTGATTCGTGAGTTAAATAATGCATTCATTACACCTATTGAACGTGAAGATATCCTTCATCTTGCAATGAGTATGGATGATGTATTAGATGGATTAGAGCATTGTGCGGCACTTTTTGAAATGTACTCAATTGTTGATGCGGATGATTATATGATTAAGTTATCGGAAAATATCCGTAACGCTACATATGAAATTGAGCGTGCGGTAAATTTATTAGAATCGAAGAAGCTTATACAAATACGTGATCATGCGATTAAAATCAAAGAGTATGAAACAAATTGTGATGGAATTCACAGACAGAGTATTAAAAATTTATTTGCTGTTGAGAAAGACCCAATTCGTATCATTCAATATAAAGAAATTTATGAAGACTTAGAAGAAATCGCTGATTACTGTCAAGCTGTTGCTAATACGCTTGAAACAATTATCATGAAGAATGCGTAAGGAGCTAAGCTTAAATGGATACTTTATTTTTACTCACCATCCTTATTGTTATAGGAGCTCTCGCATTTGATTTTATTAACGGCTTCCATGATACAGCTAATGCAATTGCAACAGCTGTATCAACAAAGGCTTTAAAACCTAGACATGCTATCATTTTGGCTGCGGTGATGAACTTTGTTGGAGCCATGACATTCACAGGGGTTGCTAAAACAATTACACAAGGTATAGTTGACCCGTTTACATTAGAAAATGGTTCGGTTGTTATTCTAGCAGCACTTATCTCTGCCATTGCTTGGAATTTAATTACTTGGTACTACGGTATTCCAAGTTCATCTTCTCATGCAATCATTGGTAGTATAGCTGGTGCGGCTATTGCAGCAGCAGGTATTAATGCAATTAATTTCGCGGGCTTTGGAAAAATCATACTTGCATTAATTTTGTCTCCATTATTAGCATTTACACTTGGTTTTATCGTTTATAGTATTTTTAAAGTAGTGTTTAAAAATAATAACTTGTCTAAAACCAATCAGCGTTTCCGCTATTTCCAAATAGCTACAGCCGCTCTTCAGTCCTATACACATGGAACGAATGATGCGCAAAAAGCAATGGGGATCATTACAATGGCCTTAATTGCAAATGGTTATGTAACCTCCACTGATATTCCATTCTGGGTACAGGTTTCCTGTGCGACAGCGATGGGTCTAGGAACATCGGTTGGTGGTTGGAAAATCATTAAAACAGTTGGCGGTAAGATTATGAAGATTCGTCCAGTTAATGGGGTAGCTGCTGATTTAACAGGGGCAAGTTTAATCTTCGGTGCAACAACAATCGGTTTACCGGTAAGTACAACACACGTTATTTCTTCTTCTATTCTAGGGGTTGGATCAGCTCACCGCCTAAAAGGAGTTAAGTGGGGTACAGCTCAACGTATGCTTATTACTTGGGTCATTACATTGCCGATTTCAGCTACAATAGCTGCCCTTATGTATTACGTATTAAATTTATTTTTCTAATGAACGAAAGCTTGTAGAGAGTAAAAAAATCTCTGCAAGCTTTTTTTAATTAGAGGTGGTTTTGATTAATAATCCGAATTATTTTAAAATTAATGTAGTGAAAATAGGTCTATGTTATGCTTAAGGAAGGGATTTACTATGAGAAAACAATCTAGAATAACTCCATTTAAATTCATGGTTAAAGTGCGAAAAGGAGATGTATAAATGACTACGATTGGATTCATTCGACACGGAATTACTGAGTGGAATAATACTGGTAAGTTTCAAGGTATTGCGGATATTCCTCTAAATGAAAGTGGGAAAAAACAGGCTACTGCAATCGCAAATAGACTTTATTCTGAAGAGCAATGGGATCTAATAATCTCAAGTAACTTAATAAGAGCTAAAGAAACAGCTATCATTATTTCCAGAAAACTTAATATACCGTCAGTAATTATTGATGAAAGAATTCGTGAAATAAACTGTGGAAAATTAGAAGGATTAACAGAAGAAGAAATCATCTCTAAATGGGGAACTAATTGGCGAAAACTAGAACTTGGAATGGAGAGTTATGAAAATGTACAAATAAGAGGAAGAGATTTTTTGGAAGATACTGTTATTAGATATATGAATAAGCGAATATTAGTTGTCAGTCATGGTGCATTGATAGGGCTTACTTTGCAAACCATAATGCCCTCAACATTTAAAAAAACAAATATTGATAATACATCGCTAACGATCCTTGATTATCATAATAACAAATGGGCTTGTAACTTATATAATTGTACGATACATTTGGACGGGTGAATGGTTTTGAAGTAACGCTGAAAATAATTACAAAGAAGTTGGAAAAATATTCTAATGACTAGTTCGATTACAAACTTTGTTGGAATGGGTCCTTACATATTATTCGATCGTTTCTATCCAACAGCTTTCGGAATGCATACCGTTGTATTGCCGATTCCATTATCTTTAGTTACATATGTAAAAGGAAGTTTGTTAACGAGTAAGAAGGTAGGCAAGGCTGAATTTGTATAACAAGAATGGATGATTTGAAAAAGCTGTTTCACATTTTAGTTTGTGAAACAGCTTTTTGCATGGTGAGATTAATTGCTCGGTTCGTTCTCATCAATTGTTCTAATGATTCTTGCTGGATTTCCACCAACGATTACGTTATCTGGAACATCTTTAACAACGACTGAACCAGATGCAACTACTACATTGTTACCAATTGTAACTCCCGGATTAATAACAGAACGTCCTCCAATCCATACATTATCACCAATTCTCACTGGTTTACCGTACTCTGGTCCAGCACTTCTAAGTTTTGCTTCGATAGGGTGGGTAGCTGCATATATATGTACTCCAGGTGCTAAGAAACAATTATCACCAATTTTAATTTCGCAAACATCTAATAATACAGTATCGAAATTAGCGTAGAAGTTTTCCCCAATATGAATATTGTATCCATAATCACATTTAACAGTAGGTTCCATGTAGAGGCTCTTACCTGTGGAACCGAATAGCTTCTTTAGTAATTCAGAACGAATCTCTAGGTCATCTTCTGTCGTTTGATTGTAAAGCCTAGTTAATCGTCTAGCTTCTTTTCTATCAGAAACTAGGACGGCATCTGAAGCATCGTATAATTCACCATTTAACATTTTTTCTTTTTCTGTTTTCATTGTACACCTCAATATTTTGTATGAATTTTCTTGATATACTTATTTTCCAATATATTAGTCGTTAAATCAATCGTTTCTATGATTATGGTTTATGTAAATTAGTTAATTTACTATAAATGTGAAAGAATTCAAAAAAATATACCAAAAGAGTATATGTCTATGATTATATTGATCGATTATATTCATCAGTATAAAACGGTTAATGTTGCTATAATTAGAGGGACTAACGTTTCATTTGTAACTCGTAGAGAAGAGGATTTAATGAAGGTGGAGAGAGGTTGTCCAATAAGTACTATTTACTATATTTGTTTGATTGATGGGAAAGTAATTCTTTAATTTTAAGAAGATACATGGGTCTCATCTAGACCGAAAGTACTAAATATAGGTATTCTAACATAACAGCCAAGTTTATCTATTTCAAGTAAACTACTTCGGAGGGATAACAAAACGTAAAAGGGCGTCCGAAAAGTGATTGAAAATTACTTTTCGGACAGCCCCTTATCTGTTAATTATCGATTTATTAATCAACTGGTCGATTTTCAAACGGGTATTCAACTAAATCTTCAGCTACTTTTGTGTTAGGTAATTTTGAAGTGTCTAAGCGAGTAATTTGATATACGGATGTCCCAACAATTTCAGCTACTTGTTGCAACTTATCTTTGCTGATTTTATCGATTGTATCTGTAGGTTGGTGGTACCAAGGTTCAACTGGGGAGTGAATGAACAATGCTGAAGGAATGCCTAAGTCATGGAAAGGCTGATGATCGCTACGGCCTAATTGTCCATAAGGAATGACTTCTGAACGGATTTTTACTGCTGATGTTGCAGCTAAATCAGTAACAAGGTTTTTCTTACCGTCTATTGTATACATGATTAGCCCACCAGCTTGTTTATCTGGACCAGCATCACGGCCACCAATCATATCCATTTGGAAGTGAGAAATCATTCGACTAACTTCATCTTTTGGGAGAGAAGCGGCATAATACGAAGAACCTACTAAACCTCTTTCTTCAGAACCAAATGTAATGAAGCGGACTTCTGTATCAATTGGCATTTTAGCATAAATTCTTGCTAATTCAAGCACGGCTGAAACACCAGAAGCGTCGTCGTTAGCGCCTGCTCCTCCTGGAACGGAGTCATGATGTGAACCAATTGTTACGATTTGATTTGTATCATTTTCTTTTTTCGGCTTTAGGGAAGCAATTACGTTATAGGATGTTTTTTCAATTTTCTCCTGATTGATATCTATTGTAGCTTCAAGAGATTTGTTTTTTAGTTTCTCAACAATCTTCAATCCTTCTTCTTGAGAAATTGCTACTGAAGGTATACTCTGTCCTTCACCCACGCTACCAAAATTATTTCCCGGGGAAGTATTATTGTACATAATTACTCCAATTGCACCTTTATCGATGACGTTTTTCAGCTTTTCTACGTATGTAAGATCTCCTCTTTCAATAAGTACAATTTTTCCTTTTACATCTCCTATTTCATTTGGCTTAGCTTTACCTACATAAACTAGTGGCGCAGTCACTAGTTTGCTGACGCTATCAGTAAACGGTCTAGGTTTTTCACTTGCTACACTACCATCAACCTTTACAGACACATGATTGACTTTTGTATCATAGATTGGGAATGGTTGAATTCTAGTATCATAACCTAGACTAATAAACTTGTTAGATATATATTGTACAGCTTTAAGTTCTCCTTCTGTTCCCGCTGCTCTCGGTTCTTTTGATAATTCATCAACGGTTTGATACATATTTTCGGCGTTGATTTGTTTGCTAATTGTGTCATCAAATGCTATTTTTGTAATCTCATGTGGTGAAGTATTAGTAGGCTCTGCGTATGCTGTTCCTGTAGATAAGACTATACCAACAGCTAAAATGGTACTTATGGTTTTACGAAACATTTTATTCCTCCTC
>NZ_JBALMO010000111.1:0-10529 GCF_036963345.1 Bacillus sp. JJ722 | reverse complement strand
TTGTAAACTTAAATAGTTTTACAAAAAAAGTGATTTTTCATGGTTTTTCTACAATTTCTGTTTATACAAGAAGAGAAAAATAGAACCTTATTCCTATTTGATAGAGAGAAGTATGAGAGAAAGAGAATAAAGTAGGATAGTAGGGGGCGTATAAATAAAATGCTAATGTACTATTTTTGTATAGTTTGTATATTTTCACTAATTTCGTCTTGTTTTCTAGAAAATACACAATTATGATAGGAAATGTTGTTTAAAAAATAGAAGAGGATGTTGATTCACAAAAATGAATGAAAATTTACAACGTAGTTTAGTACATAAGAAAGAATCTGTATACCTAGGATTTGCCATTATTTTTAGTTTGTTATTTTATATTGTTTTTGCCCTTTCCGTTATAGGTATTGTTATTATTCTTTTTATCGCCCTTATTTCATTTTTATTTCATGCCATTAGCATGGCGCAAATTCGAAGAAATGCCGTTAGGATTTCCCCACATCAATTCCCAGATATTTATGAAAAGGCGGTAATGCTCTCAAATGAAATGGAATTGAAGAAGGTTCCAGCCATGTATGTAATTGAAAGCATGGGAATGATGAATGCTTTTGCCACTCGTTTCTTCGGCAAGAACATGGTTGTTGTATACTCAGAAATATTTGATTTAATTGAAAGTAATCAAGAAGATGAAATGATGTTTGTATTAGCACATGAATTTGCACATTTAAAGAGACGACATGTGTTATTGCACACGTTGATCCTACCTACTATGTGGATTCCTTTTCTAGGTGAGGCTTATATGAGAGCATGTGAATACACGTGTGATCGTTACGGGGCTTACTATACGAAGAATATGGAAGCAGCTCAAAATGCCCTTACTATTTTGGCGATAGGGAAAAAGCTACAATATCGCGTTAATCAAGATGCATATATGGCTCAACTCGAAGACGAAAAGGGATTTTTCCACTGGTTAAGTGAGAAGCTATCTACCCACCCTGATCTTCCAAAACGAATGAACAGTTTATACAATTGGCAGAACCCTTCGGAGTATTCGTTATTTAAAGAGCGTAAACGAAATATTTTCATTGGTTTAGTATTTGTATTTGTAATTATTCCAGCATTCGTATTTGGTATTTACTATGCATTCGAAAAAATTGATTCTGTCATTAGTGAAGCTATATTGGAAGACGAATGGATTGATGATGAGTATAGTGATGAGTATAGTGATGAGTACTATGTTGATGGTTACACAGAATTAATGAATGCTGCAAGTATTAATGCGCTAAGAGATATGAAAAAAGAAATTGAAAATGGTGCAGATCTGGATGCAGTTGATAATGAAAACTGGACAGCCCTTCACTATGCAATTGATAATTATGCCTATGAAGCTGTTGAACTGTTAATTCAATCAGGATGTAATCTCAACATACAAGACTCTGATGGTGATACACCACTTTTGTTTGCGACAATGTATGGATACTCAGATATCGTGGAGCTTCTAGTTAACAATGGAGCTGATCAATCGGTTGTAAATAAAGAAGGATACACGGCATATGATTATGCAGTTGAAAATAATCAAGGAAATAAAAAGATTCTTAATTTGTTAGCAAATTAAGAAAGCAATGGCGATTCTTCATAAAGAAGAGTCGCTATTTTATATAGTAGATGAAAAAGTTGCTTAAGTATTCAGAATATTTTATCCTTTATTAAATGACATTGTCAATTTATGTATAGGAGTGTTGAGATGAACGAGTTTATTCAGGAGAATCTGCAAAAAAATATTATGTCATATGAATGAAGAAGACTTAAATAGGGATGTTGATGTTCCAGCATCCAAGAATACGGTAGTACCTGGGCCTGCGAAAAAACAATCTTGCTTAAGTATCATGCGGGTCAAATAGTGTATTTGATGAAGCTGTTACAGGAAGGGAATCAGCATATATTGAAATGGAGACATTAATTTTCACAGCGAAAGAAGGGATTTAGATTTGAGTTTACACTCAAAAGTGAATGGAATTATCGAAGAAAGACGTCATTCTTTTATCGCATTGAGTAATAAAATATGGGACTATGCTGAAACAAAGTTTGAGGAATTCCAATCTGCCGAGGCTATTTGTCAGTTACTAGAACAAGAAGGATTTATGATTGAGCGAAATGTAGCTGGAATTCAAACAGCCTTTACCGCTAGCTATGGTTCCGGAAAGCCTGTTATTGGTTTGTTAGGTGAATATGATGCACTTCCAGGCTTAAGTCAAAAGGAAGAAATAGCTTTCTATGAGCCTATATTTGAAGGTGGTAATGGACATGGCTGCGGTCATAATTTACTTGGTACTGCACCGATTGCTGCCATTATTGCTGTTAAACAAATAATGGAGGAACAAGGCTTATCGGGAACAATTCGATATTATGGCTGTCCTGGAGAAGAAGGAGGATCTGGAAAAACCTTTATGGTACGCGATGGTGCATTTAAGGATGTTGATATAGCTTTAACTTGGCATCCTACTAGCTATTCAAGTGTGTTTTCTTGCTCAACGCTAGCAAACTATCAAGTTTATTTTTCTTTTAAAGGGAAAGCTGCACACGCATCTAGCTCTCCTCATTTAGGGAGAAGTGCACTTGATGCAGTCGAGCTTATGAATATGGGAGTGAATTATTTACGAGAGCATATCATTCCTGAAGCAAGAATACATTATGCGGTTACTAATCCGGGTGGTGCATCAGCGAATGTCGTACAATGTGATGCGGAAGTTCAATACTTAATCCGTGCTCCTCAATTGAGAGAAGTGAAGGCCATTTATGAACGTGTTTTAAAAGTTGCTCAAGGCGCTGCACTAATGACAGAAACAGAACTAGCAATTACCTTTGATAAGGGCTGTTCGAATTTTATGCCAAACCATACACTAGGTAAGGTACTACATCATCATCTTCAAAAAGTGAGCTTACCAAACTACGATAAAGAAGAATACCGTTTTGCCGAGAAGATGATGGAGACAATTACAAAGCAAGATCAGGAAGCCACATTGAATGAAATCAGCAAATTGACGGGAAAACCATTGAAAAAATTAGTGAATGAATTCGATAATCATCCTTTCTTTTCGGATATTTTTACATATGTAGAAGGAAACCAAATGATTTATTTCTCAACAGATGTTGGCGATGTAAGTTGGGTTGTGCCAACTGCGCAATTCTTTGGATCTTGTTTTGTGGCAGGAACGCAATTACACTCTTGGCAACTGGTGGCGCAAGGGAAAACAGGATTAGCTCATAAAGGTATGTTGCAAGCAGCAAAAGTGTTAGCGCTTACGACAATCGATATGCTAATGAAGCCGAACATAATTGAAGAAGCCAAGCAAGAATTACTTGAAGAACGAAACGGACTGTATCAATGTCCAATTCCTCAAGGTGTTAAGCCCTCCTCTTTGTAGGGGAAGAAGGTAATATCATTAAATGGAAGTTTAATAATAGGCCATTTAGATTATTTTATCTTGATGGCCTTTTTAAATGAGCGGAGAACGAGAAATATGAGCAGAGAACGAAATATATGAGCAGAGATAGATGAAATGATAAAACAAGTTAGTAGGCGTTAAAACCAATTATCATATGGACAATTATCCAAAGCATTGAAGTATCAATAAAATATGACATATTGATATTTGAATACTAGGAGGTATTTCCTTTGTTTAACTATAATCCTTATGATTACATGTTTAGGTCATTCTCTCCCTATATGATGCAGCACTATCATATAGATCCAAATCCATTCCCTTACTATAATCGGTATCAAGGTTTCGATACAGCATATCCTGATTGTCTTTTCAATATGAATCCTTCATTTGGTTATCCGATATATCCTGATAATCGTGTGTTTACTCCATATGATGGAGTAAGGCCTGTATATTTCGATGCGTATTACCAAGTTGATCCTACTACGGAATATGGTGAGGATGATATACATGAAGGTGGTTTTTATTATAATTTGGATGATGATGAAAGATATCTTCATATTGAAGATGTAGAAGCGAGAGCGCAGTGGAGTGAATGGGAAAATCTTGGTTCTCCTCGAGATCGAGGAATAAAAGATGCTCCTGCAGTAGCTTCAAGAGGTCCCAATCGATTAGATACATTTGTACAAGACCCGAATAATCGCTTATGGCATAAGTGGTGGAATGGTCGACGATGGAGTGATTGGAATGCTATAGAAGGACAAATATCATCTTCTCCAGCTGCTGTTTCATGGGGAGGTAACCGTATCGACCTTTTTGCTCGAGGTATGAGAGGTAGTTTATGGCATAGATATACAGAAGGAAATAGATGGAGTCAATGGGAAGACCTTGAGGGAGAAATCACATCAGCACCAGCCGCGTCATCAAGAGGTCCTTTCCAATTAGATGTTTTCGCGCGCGGCACGAATGGTAGTATGTGGACTCGATCATGGAACGGTAGACGTTGGAGTGAATGGCAGGACCTTGGTGGTCAAATCACGTCAGGACCAGCAGCCGCTTCATGGGCTCCAAATCGAATGGATGTCTTTGCCCGAGGCACAGACAACAATATGTGGCATAAGTGGTGGAGTTAAATAAAGAATAAAAAACTGTCTAATCGGGCAGTTTTTTTGTGTTTCCATACCATAAACTGGTATAAATGGTGTGATATAATAGTATTGGTAGAAATTAATTAAGATGGATCTATATAATTTTTTTTAATATCTGTAATTTTTATAACAAGTGGGCTACCTTGATAGTATCCTTTCCGGGGTCCACTTTTAGCAAATTTCGTTTCATAAGTTGTCTTAAAAATACGGTTGACTAACCAATCACCATGCATTACAACATAGTCACAATAAGGATTTTCACAATGAACCCAAACAGGTTTTGTATCTGTTTGAATAAGAGGTTCACCACATTTACAAATGTCTTGTTTCTTCATCGATTTCTCCAATCTAACGAGTTTGTTAGTAACAT
Organism: Bacillus sp. JJ722; assembly: GCF_036963345.1. Lineage (NCBI taxonomy): Bacteria > Bacillati > Bacillota > Bacilli > Caryophanales > Bacillaceae > Bacillus > Bacillus sp. JJ722. The sequence continues at coordinate 5,577 of NZ_JBALMO010000111.1, read as the reverse complement.
CATATAATAAAATAATATATAGGTGAAATTTTTAGTGGAATGAACTGGGGAAGGGAAGCGGGGAAAAATGCCAATAATTACAGTGCAATTAGCAAAAGGTAGGACAATAGAGCAAAAACAACAATTTGTGGAGAGAGTTACAAGAGAAGCGGCTAAACAATTGGATGTTAAGGAAGAATGGGTAACGGTGTTATTCAATGAGTATGAGCGCGAGAATTGGGCGTCGGATGGTCAAATCCATGCGATTAAGTATGGACCAGGTTTTGGGAAGAATGGATCGGATTCATTATAGTAGTCCTAGGTAATTATTTTATACATAGGCAAATAACAAATAACACTTTTTTTTAGGTTGCATAGAATAAGGAAGAGATAGGCGTATATACAAGGAGTGACCTAAATGAGCAATACTCAAGCTACGGAGACTCAAATTGAAGAGGCAAAGAATATTTTTATAGGTAGGTTATTTACATTAGGTGGATCTGCATTATTCCTAATTGGTTCTTTAATTGCAGCTATTGTTGGTTATCAAGCATTAGTAAATTTGCTTGAGCAAAGATCTTCGTCTACTTAAGAGTATTACCCTTTATGACATATTTGGTCAGATTAGAAATAGCTAGGAGCTTTATTTAGCTCCTTTTTGTAATTAGATCTTAACTTACAAAAGTGTAAGGTTATGTCACTTAAATAAATACTAACAATTATATGATTATCGTATACTAACTTTAACAAGATTATTTAATAGTTTTAGAGGGTATTGATATGACTATTTTAATTTCTTAAGCCTTAAGTTGTATGGAATATTAATGCTGTGGCTTCATAAAAAAATGTGTAATTGAAGGTAAAATGAGTAGAGAGTTACATATGAACTTAATCTAGTTTAATTAGAAAGGTGGAAGGTTTTAAATGAAAAAGTATAATATTACATCTTTTCACCCGATTTATTATATATTGCTTTTAGTGCTAATTAGTCCAATTTACGCTATATTAAATCAGTCAACCGCAGGAGCTGTTGATGTGACTATCGGGTTAGATGATCATATTCCCTTTATTAAGGAATGGGTTGTTCCATATTTATTGTGGTATCCATTTATTTATGGGATGTTAATCTACTTATGCTTTGTTGATCGTAAACTTTACTATCATGCTTTAAGTAGCATGATTATTGGAAAGCTGATTTGTTTTGTTATATATTTTTTCTGGCAAAGCACAGTGCCTCGCCCTGAAGTAGTGGGAAATGATATCTTTGCTAATTTAATGAGATTTGTGTATAGCACAGATCAACCGGTAAATTGTTTGCCAAGTATTCACGTGTTAACAACATTTGTCATTATGATGGTCGCATTTCAACGTAAAGAACAAAATAAATGGGAGTATGCGTTTGTGACGTTATTTGGTAGTCTTATTATTCTATCAACATTGTTTACAAAGCAACATGCGATTCTAGATGCAACAGCTGGCATGCTTTTAGCGTTCTTTGTTCTTGCAGCTGTCCAATTAGTTACATCTAAAATACATTTGTTTCAAGTCAATCCTTTCAAAGCAAAGCATGCAAAGGAATTGAAAATAGTTAAAAATAAATAGAGGTTTGTTTTATGAATCATAAGTTTATTATAACCATGATGATAGTTTCGCTTGGCATATTTACAATTTTCGCAATAGCAACTTCAGTAAACGATGAATTAGTAATGTATCAATTTGTCATTTCATGGTTGCATAGTATTTCGTCTCCTACATTTATACTAATGATGGATTTAATTACAAAGCTAATCTGAGATTATTTTGTTGATAACGCTAGTGATTGCTGGATTTATGTTGTATAAAAAAGCTGTCCTTCATTCACTATTCGTTTTATTTGTTACAGCTAGTGGGGTAGGAGTAAACTATGTATTAAAGGTTTTGCTCCAAAGAGAACGCCCAGAAGATACAGAATATATAGATGTTTTTGTCTATTCATTCAAATTAATTTCATATAGTTTTCCAAGTGGACATATGATGCGCATTACGCTAATTGGTGCAGTGGTTGGTTTAAGTAGAATTGTGTTAGGCGAACATTTTCCATCAGATATTATAGCTGCTATTTTTGCCTCAATTGTTTGGTATTGCATCAGTCTATATTTGCTGTTCTATATAAAATCGAAATGGTATTTTCGCATTAGTTAATAAGAGGGTCCCCATTAATTGGGCACCCTCTTATATTTCTCTTACTTAAAATTCATCTTCACCGCCAATGAAATCATCGAAATCGCCAGTAGCTTCTTCAAAGTCTTCTGTTATATCATCAAATTCATCCATAATTCCCTCTACCATATCATCGAAATCGTCAAGCATTTCATTAATAAGCATAGTCCCGATCATTCCAATGGCTAAGCCACCAACCATGCCTGGAACCTTATTTTTTTGTCCAGGTGAATGACTTTCTTTATGGAAGTTTTGTTCAAATGAGAATGGTTGTGAAAATAAATAAGGTTGATCCATTAATTCAGCAATATGTTGTTTCAATATTTGTGTAACTTGTTGTTCATTTTTTAGTACTTCTTCATCTAATAGGAATTCACGTTTAGCTTCCACTTCTTTAAAGCTAGTTTTAATATCCACTTCTAGCCATACGCGAATACCGTTTGCCTCGGTAGCAAAACGAAGTTCAATTTCACTTACTTCACCAGCAAACATAGTTGTTGGGAAAAAAGCAAATTCTTGTCCATAAGCATCTAACTTTCCTGATGTCGCTTGTTTACGGAAACCTAATGAGTTAAGTGCATTAAAGATAGTATCCAACTTTTGATTTGGTGTTACTTTAATATCATCAACATCTTTACGATCTACGCCTTTATTGATATCTAAATTCGTATCGAAGAAGTAAGAAACAGTGTTACTAGAAAGTGGAATATTAGATGGGATTTCATAATGAAATGGTAAGACCTTTACCTCTTCGGGACGAATAACATCCATTGAGCTAATTGGTATAGTTGCAATTTGTTGTATAGTTGAACCTTGTTTTAATCTTACATTCATCATGAATCTAACAGCTAAATGGTTAATGTTCTGTTCAACTTCTCCACCTTGAATGACAATTACACCTCGAATACTTTCCCCTGACTGATATTCGTGGTTGTCGAGTTTCAAGTCAACGGTGGCAGCCCCTTTACCTAATTTAGCTAAAATCTGTTTAAACATGTTTGTTTTTCCCTCTCCTTGTTAACCAAAAATTTATAACCTATAGGATATTTGTGAATCTTGCGGATTTGGTTGAATATCATACTAACATCAATGAATGATACGGTGGTGAAGCCTGTGGTAATGGAAGTAACAAATTCAAATAAAGAGCATTTGAAATCAATGGAAGAGAAGCCTCAAGAGTATATGAAGGAGCTAGAGGAGAATGAAAAGGAAGAAAATGAAAAGCAACGAGAAGTATGGGAAAGGATCTATAAAGAAAACGCTGAAAATCTAGAATTATCGGGTGGATGGTTTATTCTTGCGGGTACAATTATAGTAGCGATAGGCGAATCAAAAGTATTTATTCAGGATATGGAAGAAGGAAAAAATGGTGTTGTGATAGGAAGTGCTGTAGAGGCGTTGGGTAATACTTTACAAGCCATAGGTATTGCAAAAGTGTATGAGGTCGAACCGTTACCACCATATTTAACTGCTAGTGCTGGATGTTGGTTGCAAGCAGGTGGTAACGCTACAAATGCAGTAGCAACTGAAATTGAAATCCAAGGGGAGGAAGAAGAAGGGGAAAGATTAAATGCTCTTGGTAGTGGCGTTCAATCTTATGGTGCCTACATAGAGGCTGTAGGGAACCGTGCATTACCACCCTTTATCATGCAGGAAACCCTTATTACAGGTAACATTTTAATTGCGATTGGTTCTGCACTTGATGCCATTGGTCAAATATTTTTGCTGCAAGAAAAGGAAGAAGCAGGAGGGTTATTACTTGTTTCAGGGGCATGGATTCAAGTACTAGGAGCAGCTTTAGAAGTGTACGCGATTTCTATTCATAATTCTGTTGCTGTTTTTGAAGAAAGAAGTAAGGAAGAAAGTGAACGTTATTCTTATGGTTATGCAATGTATCAAAGATAAATAAGTTTGCTAAAGGAGTTTTTTAATAAAGATTGCCATTCATGAATCTAATAAAAGCAGGAAAAACATATAGATAAATCGAAAAGTTATGACGTAAGAAGTTTTTCTAATGTGAAAGTGGGGAAAATAGATGCCGAGTAGTAATCATATTGTGGAGTTAAACATGCCAAGTCATAAAGTATGGGAGTTTGTAAGTGATTTAAATAATTGGGCACCACTTATGCCTGGCTATATTGCACATGAAAATGTAAATGAGAAGGAAGCAACGTGGGATTTCTTAGGTGATTTCGGTTTTATGAAGAAGAAAGTGAGTTTGAAGGTAAACCGTATCATTCGTGTTGAAGAATCAATGATTACCTTTGATTTAGAAGGAATAAATGATAACTTTGATGGCTCTGGCTCTTTTGAAGTGAAAAGTCTTAATCAAGATTATACTATATTAACAGGTAGTCTTGATATTTCATCAGGTGGTTTTATGGGAGTAATGATAAACAATGTGTTAAAGACATTTGTTCCGCAAACAACGACGGAGTTGGTAGAAGCAATCAGTCATGAAATAGAGGGAAAAGTAGTGTCTTAATTAGTAAATTAAAAAATCTTTATACAATATGTTAACTGGAGGTTTTTTCAATGATTAAGAGTTTGCAAGATACAATTACATTGCATAATGGTGTCGAGATGCCGATGTTTGGGCTAGGTGTATGGCAGGTGGAAGATGGTAATGAAGTAATTCACTCGGTGAAGAGTGCGATTAAAGCAGGGTATAAAGCCATTGATACAGCGGCTATTTATCGTAATGAAGTAGGCGTTGGAACAGCCATTAAAGAGAGCGGTGTGGCTAGAGAAGATTTGTTTATCACAACGAAAGTTTGGAATGCCCATCAAGGCTATGAAACAACGCTTGATGCCTTAGATAAGAGCTTACAGAAGCTTGACCTAGATTATGTTGATTTGTACTTGATTCATTGGCCAGTTGCAGGCAAATATAAAGATACTTGGCGCGCATTGGAAAAAATCTATCGAGATGGTAAAGCTCGTGCTATTGGAGTAAGTAATTTTCATATTCATCATTTAGAAGATTTAATAGAGGATGGAGAAATTATACCGATGGTTAATCAAATTGAATTACATCCACTCTTATCACAATTAGAACTACGGGATTACTGTGCCACAAAAGGAATTAAAGTAGAAGCCTATTCACCGCTTGGAAGTGGCAAACTTCTCAAACATCCAGCTTTACAAAATATTGCTGATAAACATGATAAAACAATTGCACAAATTATTTTACGTTGGGATTTACAGCAAGATATTATTACGATTCCTAAGTCCATACATGAATCGCTTATTATTGAAAATGCGAATATCTTTGATTTTGTGTTAAGTGAAGAGGATATGAGGATTATTAATGCTTTAAATGTTAACGAACGTTTTGGTGCAGATCCAGATAGTTTTAATTTTTAAGACGTATTAGAAACTATCAAAATGAGTATAAAT
>NZ_JBALMO010000110.1:0-14061 GCF_036963345.1 Bacillus sp. JJ722 | reverse complement strand
GCTTTTCTCCATACAAGGTTCAGGTAGTATTTTTCGGAAAAAACCACCGAAAAATCTCCACCTTTTACTCCTTGTATTCCGAAATTTTGGCGGTGCTAGACTGTCGCCAAGCCGACATACCTAAAACGAGGATTTCAGGCAATCGGCTTGCTTGAACCATTGTACCGCCAAAACCGCCAGAGCAACTGTTCATGATTCTTATTCTTTTACCTTATGGATCTACACTATGCGGGGTCTTCCCCCACACCCCCTTGCCAACCTCCACCCTAAAACAAAGGGGAAAATCTATAAATATTTGTCTCTTTTAATTTCAAAACAGCTCTGAGAACTCCATATTTGGATTCTAAGGGTCTTGTTTTGTCTTTGTCTTATTAAAACTAAGGTATAACCATATAAGCACATAGAGGGCGATTTATGGTGTCTGTCAACGGTACCGGACCGAAGGGAGGATAAGGAGTTGACAGACTCACTTCACCAAGACCCTCTTGGTGTCTCAAAAGGCAAACCTTTTGAGCTGCCTACCGGCGAGGGAGCCCCTCAAGGATTGAGGGGTTGGGGAGTTCGATTAGGGGGTCTGGGGAAGAGTTCCCCAGTGGGTTTGGGCAACGCCCAAAGTCTTATTTTTGAGCGTCGCAGACCACACACTTTGGCTACAAAGTCTAGTGTGATTATACTTATGGTATAAATCTGCTTTGACTCAACAGTAGGTCGACAGGGGGTAAATGGTCTTGAGTTATTCAATTCTTCGTGTTCAAAAGATGAAAACAACAGCTATAAAAGGTATACAGTTTCATAATCAAAGAGAGAGGGAAAGTGAAACAAATCCCGATATTAATAAGGCTGATTCTCATTTGAATTACGATTTAATAAACGATAAAAAAATTAACTATAATGAGCGTATTGATCAATTGATTGAGAAGAATGTTGTTTCTCAAAAAAAGATTCGGAAAGATGCTGTAAAACTGACAGAATGCTTAGTTACATCCGATGAAGATTTCTTTAAAAATATTTCTCCAGCAGAACAAAAACGTTTTTTCAAAACGGCATATGAATTCTTAGCAGATCGCTATGGAGAAAGAAATTTAATTTACGCAACCGTTCATTTGGATGAACGAACTCCTCATATGCACGTAGGCTTTGTGCCAGTAACAGAAGATGGCCGATTATCAGCTAAAGATGTAATTGGCAATAAACTTAAGCTAGTAGGCTTACAAGATGCTTTTAATGAGCATTTAAAGAGCGAAGGATTTGATTTAGAGCGTGGAGTATCTTCTAATCGAAAACACCTTGAAACAGCCAAATATAAAGCCATAACGTTATCTTATAAAGATGCTTTAGAAGGTTTACAGAAAGATATTGATAGAAAATCAAGAGATCAAGGTATGGAACGATAGTGAGAGAATCAGATTCAAAAAATTAAAGATAATTTCAGTATTTGTTTGTTATGATAGATTAAACGAGAAAAACCGCCCTTATCGGACACCTTCGGTAATTGTACAGCAAGGGGTTTTCTCCTTCACAAATGAACCTATCTACCGAACTGTTTTTCTTGTTCAGTTATTACTTAAACAAATAGTGCATGAAAAGTACAACTACAGCTAATTTATACCTTTTTTCGATTGATATTCATTCATCATTTTCCAAAAATAACTCAAGATCTCTAACATCTAATTCCGTAAATTTCGCAATTGTTTCTAGAGGTATTCCATATTGATAAGTTAACCCATCAATAATTGAATGAATTCTCGTATATTCATCTGTGCCAGGTATTCCCTCAACTAAACATGCAAGAAAATCTAGAAATTCATCTTGTTTATCTATTGATAGAACATTTAGATTTACTTTCTCATTAGCAATGTCTTCAATTACATTCTCATCTATACCTGTTATTTTACTTATTGACTTAACAGGCATTTTATATTCTTGTATTAACAAATTTAAAGATTTTATAAAATCGAATATCTCTATATCCATATTAATTCATCCTTCCTTGCTCTTATTTGAAAGTACAGCTTTGCTATTTACCATCGCATCCAACAGGGTGCATAGATGGGCACTAGTGATAAATGCACACTATTTTTCCCCCTTGTTTTGGGGCGTGAAGGCTAGCTGGGGTGTGAGCTGTCTATTGACAGTCTTTTAATATTATTTCATACCCATAACTTAAGAGATTTGACACCGTTTTTGAGTTGCTATATTATCAAGGTAAACAAAGGTGTCGAATCTTAGTGCCATAAATGAGGTGGATGAAATTGAAATATGGATATGCTCGTGTATCTACTTTATCGCAAGATTTAGAAGCTCAATTACATGTATTAAAAGCAGAAGGTTGTGAAAAAATCTATTCAGAAAAATTTACTGGAACTAAAACAGATAGACCTGAATTCACAAAATTAATAGGACGATTAACTGAAGGTGACACGTTAGTTGTTACTAAGTTAGATAGATTTGCAAGATCAACAGCAGATGCAATTGAAACAATAAAAGGTCTGTTTGAAAAAGGTGTAAAAGTTCATGTACTTAATATGGGAGTAGTGGAGAACACTCCCACCGGTAGATTAACCTTTAATATAATGAGTGCTTTTGCTGAATTTGAACGAGACATGATTGTAGAACGTACTCAAGAAGGTAAAGTGATTGCGAAACAGCATCCTGATTTTCGTGAAGGTAGACCAAACAAATTCAGTAAGAAGCATGTAGATCATGCTTTGCACCTACTTGAAACACATTCATATAAGCAAGTAGAAAGTTTAACCGGTATATCAAAAAGTACTTTAATTCGTGCAAAAAAGAAGAGAGATTTCAAAAAATAATAGTAACCGTAGTTGTTAATTAACAACTACGGTTACTGTTATTTTTTTATCTATCTTGATATATGCTTCTTAAACTTCATATTTACTCTTTAAAGAAGATTTTTACTTTTTAAAGAAGATTTTTACTCTTAATAACATTTGAAAATTATTCTAAAATTACTTTTTTATTCACATTTTTGATATTTATTCCCAAAAATGTGTTGTATATTTTAACTATTGAATATTTTTCTAAGAAAATATTTTTCTATTTTTCTTTTTCTTAAAAATTATTCAATTTTGGAATTATTATAAGGGAGGGCTTTTTATGAAAAAATTAAATTATTTATTTTTAAGTATTATTCTTCTTTTTTCAATGTTTTCAATGAGTTTAACAGCAAAAGCTTTAAGTGTTGAAGAAACAGATTATAATACTCTATTAAATGAGGGTATTTTAGATGAATCTATCACTCATGAAATGTGGGAACAATCAAAATTAGAATCGGAAGAAGCTTTAAAAAATAGAGAAAATGATTTACTAGAAGAAGATGTAGAAAATGAAGAAGTAAATTCTTTACTAGCTAAATCTGGATATAAAATGAAAAAAGGAGATATTTTTATTTCTAATAGAACATCTTCTAAAGGTTTAACAGGACATTCAGCAATTGCAGTAAGCGATGAGAAAATTTTACATATTCGAGGATACAATCATACTACTCAACTTTTAACATTAAAGCAATGGAAGGACGATTACGGAAAAAAAGATAGTAAAACTTGGACAAAAGTATATCGTATCAAAAACACAGACGATGCTACAAAAGCAGGAACTTGGGCATATAGAAATTATTATAATCCAAATGGAGGAGCATCTCATACAATAAAACCTAAGTATGGATTGGGTGGAGGAAATATGGTTAAAGATCCAACTTATTGTTCAAAAATTGTGTGGCAAGCCTATCGTACTGGTCTTGGAAGAGGAGATGTAATTAAGCCTCCATTTTCTGGTTTAATAATGCCTTATAGCTTACCTGATTATTTCACTAGTTCTTATACACCTAAATTAGTTGCTAATTTCTAATAGATTTATAAAAAAAGAGAGCGTAAATATATTACGCTCCCTTTTTTATTTTATTTAAAAATAAGAGGTTTATGTAATAAATCCTCAGCATCTATAGAAGAATTATTTTTATCATAGCCAGCTAACGATATAGAAAACGGTTTATTATTATGTGCATTACCATAAACATATTGATAATTTACTTCAGGATCATCTCTAAAAGTGATATCTATAGTATATCCGCCCTGTTTATAATCTTTCATAATCTTTTTTGATTTAATATTTTCTTTTGAAATTCCTTGTTTTTCAATATAGTATTCCAATGCTTGTTCTGCTTGCTTTTTTTGATATGGAAAATTTAAATAATAAAAAATAACACCACTAGTAACACCTACAGTAATTATAACTATTAAAGAATACATTAATGTTTTTTTCATAATATCCCTCTTTTAACCAAAATAGTTAATACTATCTATTATTCTAACATATTAACGGATCTTGGTGATTTATTAATTTTAGGTGAATATTCATCTGAGTAGTTGAACGTCACTATGAAAATACTCACCACATGTATTACGTACTATACAAATATTAAATCTCTTGCATGGCAGCTATGACAATTATTGATGCATGATAAAATACCCCCATGGAAATTTCTGCTCCATTCTCATGGTATCCGTTCTAATGCCTTCTCTTTTTTGTTGCACAATCTCTACCACGATAAATTCAATACGCTCTAACTAGTGGTTGTCATAAAACCTCTGATCATTATTGTAGATATTTCAAAACCGAGCCTGCCACGCTGCTCCATTGGTAAAGTTGGCATGGCTTAAAGCTCACGGGACACTTCGCTATTTAGTTTCACGCCCCTTCCCCCACTCCTTATATAAGCTTTATGTAATACCGATTCATTATCCACATCGAATATGTGGTGCAATGAAATCCATACAGATTACCAATGGTAATACAGGTTATAATAGTGTTATCAAGTGACGGACGAATGACGGATGACGGACGGATACAAAACGACGGGAGGACGGACGGAAATTGAACCATGAACAACCATTGTTACGAAAAAAAGATTTAGTAGATAAACTTGGAATCAACCGTAGTACGCTAACTGACTGGATCAATGAATTTAACGTGTATATCCCTACCACTAAACATAAGAATGTGACCTACTACGGCCCACAAACCCTCCAAGTACTTGAAACCATTCAATATTACCGTGAAAAAGGTTATGCCAAACCACAGATCATGGCTATGTTAGGAGAAAAGGGTTTTGCTATTAATGTAAATGATGCAGTAGATGACGCACTCCGAGTAAGTGATGGTGGTAGTGTATCCGACCATGACGGATGGATGACGGTAATGAAAACCATGGGGCAAATGGCTGTAGAAATGAAACGCCAGCAAGATGTAATCAAAGAGCAAAAAATATTAATCGAACAATTTGATCACAATCAACAACAGTTTCAACAAGAGATGATTCAAATGAAAGAATCCATTACGAAAATCAAAGAAGACGAAACCATTCAACAACTCAAAAACGTTGTCTATGAACTTCAACAAGAATTAGCAGAGGAAAAGGCTAGACCCTGGTATAAAAAACTGTTTTCATCAACCAAAAGAACCTAAGTTTAAATGACAAAATAAAAAATTAGAAAGGAATGTTTTATTATTCTAAATTCTATTTCAAATTTTTTAACCGAAAATCTTATTATCATCGTCATAGCGTTAATCTTACTTATAACTTTTATTACCGCAGCTAAAAAAAAACTAAAGAATAAATATTATTATTCTTGTAATACATAAAAAAGAAGCCTATAAAACGGCTCTTTTTTAGTTCTATTAATCAAAACTAGAAACAGAAGATATCTAGATTTGCCCCCTTGTATAAAGAGTCTGAAAAAAGTTGTCATACCAAGGTTTATAAGGTTTTCTATTTGTAATCAAATGGATACATACAAAATTAACTAAATGAATTATTCAAGTCATTCATTTTCATAGCTTTTTTAAAGAATTACTTGTAAATGCTCCAGAGCATTTATCTTTTAAGCTGTTCTCTTCAATCCTATATACTCAAAAACGCATAAAAACCACCTTCTACACGTTTTTATATTATTATCTTGTGTTTTGTAAAGGGGAATTAAAAACACCCCCTTAAAAAGCCAATATGAGCCTTTTAGAACTATATTAAGTTTATAGAAAAGAAATTTTTATAAGTTTTTCCCTAATAATCCTGAATGAACCACCATATTACCTCCAAGAAATTGAACAAGATATCTCAATGTAATAAAAAACCGTATCAATATGGATACGATTTTAAGTAATATATAACAATCTAAGAAGATAGCGCAGTATATGGTAGTGATACTAAAAATAGAACGAAAAGGCTACCCGCTCTAGGGCTACACCCACCAAAAGATCAAAACAAGATACGTAAATAACTTAGAATACAAGAACTGTAAAAAGCCCAGTCCAATTATATAGGTTTAAGGGACAGACCATTCACCTTTTTTATAATTGCTTTTTTAATTTCGTAATATAAATAGGATGAACATTCAATAATTCAGCTAATTCCTTACGTTTAGCATTAGGATAGCGTTCCATAGCCTGTTGCAATTGCCAAAGCTTATCTTCTGTTTTATCTTTCTGTTGCTCTAGATATGTCCCACGCTCTACTATTCCTTTCTCACGTCGTTTCTTTATTTTTCGTTTATATAGAGTGAGAAGAGAAGAATTTTAAATTCCTAAAGTATTCATTATGTATCTATCCATCACATAAATTCTTACTTTTTATAGCTTTTTAACAATATAATTTTAAAAATTATATTGTTATTTGATAACGAATACGTTATATTTAATAACAAATATGTTATTTTTTAAATGTGTTTGTTATCAAATGTAAGAAAGTGAGAATAATATGAATTACGAGGTAATCTTCTATGAAGATGATCGTGGTCGCTCTCCTGTAAAAGAGTTCTTAAATGAACTTGATAACTCAGCCAAAAAGAATAAACAAGCCAAACAATTATTAGCCAAAATTGCTTTATATATCGAAATCTTAGAAAGTTCTGGGACTCGTTCTGGATTACCTTATACAAAGCATATTGGCAACGGAATTTGGGAACTTCGTCCTAAAGATCATAGAATTTTCTTTTTTGGATGGGATGGAAATAAAATAGTTTTATTACATTCTTTTCGTAAAGAAACACAAAAAACTCCTCAAAAGGAAATAGATCTAGCAGAAATAGAAATGAAAGATTGGCTGGCTAACGGGAAAAAAAGATTACAGAGCGACTTGTGATCATCCATGGTAATGGGGAGCTAAAAACTCCCCAATCCATAGATGATTATCCAGACAAATCATTAATTTTATATTAGGTACGTAATTTTTGTTATAAAGGAGGGAATCTAAAATATGAAATGGGCTGATTACAAAAAACAATTAAAATCTTTAGACCAAGAAGAATTGGAACAGATTGCAATTGTAGCCCAACTAATTACTCGTAGAAAAGTTCTTGGACTTACTCAAAGAGATTTAGCAGAAATGACGGGACTAAAACAAGCTGCTATTGCTCGTTTGGAAAGAGAAGGTGCAATTCCAAGATTAGATACGCTTGAAAAGATCGCCAAAGCCCTAAATCTTAAACTAGTCTTAATTGATGAAAATGCAGTGTCAAAAGATATGTCAATATCCATTTAAACATCTGAATCTCCTAGATGAATTAACACGTGGGTACCCATCTATAAAAGGATACAGAAAAAGCGAACACACATTCTCATTTTGTTGGATTATATGGTAAAAGCGTGAAATTTCAATTCTTGCAAAGTTTAAAGATAAATTAATATATAACAAAAAGAGTGACTCTAAAATTGTTTAAGTAAACAAAATTAAGAGTCACTCTTTTAAATTTTAAAATACCTCTGAGAACTTTATACCCCCTCAACAAAATCAACCTTCACACACTCTACATTCAGGATTATTAGTTTTTTCCCAATAATCCTGAATGAATCACAATATAACCTCCAAGACAGTCACACAAAAATAAAAAAACCGTATCAATGTTGATATGGTTTTAAGTAATATATAAAAAAACATTTTAAAATAAGCAAAGAAACTTAAAACAAACAATGAGACAGTCTATATATGTGTTAATAAGCCATATAAATGACTTCAATTAATCCCTATAACCCAGGATAGTAAAGAACAATAAAAAACAGAGACACGCTATAAAACTAAGCCCCCCAGGGAATCAAAACAAAATACTTAAATAACCACAGTAAGACAATCACAAAAAAAGCCAGTCCAATTATATAGGTTTAAGGGACACACCCTTGCACCCCCTAATTTAATTTCTTTTTATAGTTTTGAACGGTTCTCAACGACCAACCTAAATGGGCAACCAATTGCTTATTTGTCCAATCTGGGTGACGTTCGATTACTTGTTCTAATTGCCACAACTTATCTTCAGATTGTTCTTTTTGTTGTTCAAGATATTCTTCTCGCTCTATCACGCCTTGCTCACGACGTTTTTTAACTTTCCTAGAGTATTTCTCTGCTGAATCAATTAAAGTCTCAAATTGAGCCATCTCAGCTGGTGTAATATCTAATTCATCAATTACATTAGCATTCTTCATAGGTCGTTTAATGCCGTCTAACTGCTTGTACCACATTTTAAAATCACGTTGTTCATATTCTCGAAAGAATTCCATTGCATCATCATAAGCCCTTCCAGCTGTACGATTTACTTCACCTTTCTTTTGCGGATCTGCAAAACTATTATTCATTTGCTGTGCAAAAGCAAGTGTAGCTTCTTTATTTTTTAAAATTAGAGCAACAGTATAAGAATAAATGTATGTAAGTACATTCCTTTTTTCTATATCTCCATTTCTTAAAGAAACTAATGTTTCTAAATCATCCTTACGCGCTGTATTTAAGCTGTATAGATTAAATAAACCTCGGTGTGAAGGTAAAGATACTAAAGTACCTTTACGCTTCTTAGAAGGCTTCCTTTGAGCTTCTAATGGTGTGCAATAACTATATAATTCTTCTAAATGGTATTCTAATGTTCTCCAAACATCTACTTCTACTCTTTTTCCATTCCTACCATTAACGCTATAAGGCAAACGGAATACACGTGTTACGTCTGTAGCAGATGTATCAGCTCCTAAGTGAGTTAATTCAGCTATGTATTGAGATGTTATATATTTTGATAGATACGCCATTTTAGGACTTGCTCCACCACTTATACTATAAATCAATTGAATACCTCGGCCAGAAAAGATAACTAAATTAGGATTCGGTATTTTAGCTTTAAATATCAAATCCTTTATTCGTTCTAATGCACTCTCAACTGAAATACCGAGCTTATAACAATCTATATCAACACCAATATTCCTAATTTGTTTTAAAGCGTTTGTCTCCCTAGAACCGTACTCAAACCCATTTAAACTTAAATACAAATCAGTTTTTCTTTTTTTGGCCACTTTGATTAATTGATCTAAATCATTCAATCCATAAAATTGCTGTTTTTTATAACCATTTTTATCTTTAACATTTAAATTTAAGGTACAAACAAATCCTGTAATTTTGCTATTTGAAACATAACAATCAGACCACATTTCAATAAATGTTTCTTGATATGATTCTCTATTTAAAGAAATTCCCATAATTTTTTCTCCTTTCGCAGTGGAAAGGAACCGTGTACTGTGCTATATTAATAGCAATAAAATAATGAAAAAGGGTACACTTGTCCCTTACCAAGAAAGCTCCTCATGGCGACCAAACCGAGGGAGCTTTTTTCTTTGTCTTAAATTCTATCAAACTATGACACACTACAACAAACTATTTTAAAATTAAGTACACGTTTCCCCATAAAATTAGATTTAATTTCACTACAATGCTTCTCAAAAACACTGATCTATTTGATAATCTCTCATTCATGAACAATAAAGAAATTCTGCTACAAATTATCCTTTCTATCGCATATAAACAGCCGCCAAATCCCATCTATCTTTACCATGGCCAAAAACTTCAAAGATTTCTTGAATTAGAAGAATCCAATGAAAGTTATCGTGATAATATGCCTGAATTACGTTGGTTAATGTCTAATCATAATTTGGCTAGCTCTTTGTTATTTTTCATCCTAGAACACATGGATAATAAAAATGCACTTGCTTGTTCTTATTCTGTATTTGAAGATTACTTCGGAAAACATAAAACAACGATTTATAGAAAATTAAAAATACTTGAGAAAAATGGATTCATAGACATTTTAAAAATGGGAACTTCAAACGTTTATATTGTAAATGAAGATCTAGCATGGACTGTTTCAAATGATCAGAAAAAATTTGCTAAATACGATGGAAAAATCCTTGTAAGCAAAAAAGGAAATAAAGACTATGAATATCGAAGCCAATTTGATAGATTTAAAGCACTAAGAGAACGATAAAAAAAGACGAGTAATTACTCGTCTTTTTTTATCGTTCCATCCCACTGTTTCTTTCTCTTACTTTTTTTCGTTCTTCAGCATGAACCTTATCAAAATAATTTTCAACATTAGCATTTATCATTTTTGTCTTTAAAAAGTCTCTGAACGCCTCAAATTTCTCTTTAAATACTTCTTTGGTACTTTTATATAAAACTCTTATATTATCTCTTAGAATCGAATTTTGAGCTTTTAAAGAGGTATTATCTTTTTTTAACTTTTTATTTTCTTCACGAAGATCTTTATTCTCTTTATTCAATGCAGCCCATTCATCTGCAACAAAGTCTCTTTCGATTTTTAATTGTTTATTTTCTTTAACCAAATCCGTCTTTTTCAAACGCTCATAATCCTCTTTTAGTGCAACAGCTGCATGCACTTTTGATTTCATCGTTTGAAATTGCTCCGGCGTTAAGACATAGTTTTTATTTTCCTTTTTAATAATTTCTATTTTTCCAAAGAATTTTTCTTTAACCTGCAATTCTTCTTCTTTTTTCAAGAAAGGTACTTGAGGATTTTTTAACACTTTTGTTAAACTGTCTAACTCTCTTTCTTTGACCTCGAGTTCTTTTTCTATCTGTTGTTTCTTAAATTCTTGTACAGAAAGACCTTTCCGGTCTGAAGATTCTCCACGTTCTACTTCGAATCCACTTCGAACTAAATGTTCATGAAAGTCCGTTTGCAACTCTCTCAATTCTGTTTTATTAAAAATATCCTTTGCAGAAAGACGGTTATCTTCGGTTATAGGCACAACACCTACATGCATGTGAGGTGTTGTTTCGTCGTTATGAATCATTCCGTACAGCACATTTTCCTTTCCGTAACGCGCTTGGATAAAGTCTAACGACTTCTCAAAATAGATTTTCTGCTCTCCAGGAGAAAGCGACTTTATGTATTCTGGTGAAGCTGACACAACAAATTCAGATAAAACAACCGAATTGCTTCTTGGCTTTCTTTTCACCCTTGCATCAATTCGTTGTTTAATTTCATTTTCATATTTAAGTTTTTGGCCATTTATTAAATCAACATTCAAATGAATACGAGATGGATCAATATCATGATTGCTAAAATTTTTCATCTGTCTTTGATTATGTTTTTGAATCCCTTGAACATCTGACATATTAAATTTTTGCATTCGAATAATACAGTAACTCGACATGATGAAAGGCTCCTTTTTTCCTTTAAGCATAGCACATCATAAGAGCGAACCAAAGAATTTGGTATAGCACATTATACCAAATTCTTTGGTGTGTGCTCTGCCGAGGGCTGTTGGCTTCGCCAAAGGGACACTCAATGTCCCCCTAAAAAACAAAAAAGACACTGCTGAAGCAATGTCTTTTAAACCCCGAAAACATATTCAATCCATCCGATTACGATAGCCTAGAACCCTTGGTGATGAGCCTCGACCCCTTACAATCCCCAAAGGCAACCGACAAGGGAAAAACCGCCCTTACTTTGGACGGTAGGCGGTTTCTCATACTAAGGTTGGAACTAACCTTATTGTCATGTTTATTTAAGTGTATTCTAGCACAAAAAGGTTAATTCCTTCCACAAAAGGGAGAGAATTATTTAATGGCAAAAGTTGTAGATTTTGAACAAGCTGAAAAAAATGCTAGAAAACGAGATTTAGATTTAGAAAAACTTCAATATGCTTTAGATCATGGAGGAATTTCGCAAGAACAGCTTAATAATGCAATGGAATTGTTAGGAAGAGCTACTGGAAAAGATCTTTACATAGGAATTAAGCGTTCACCGCGATCGAAAGTGAGGTTTGTTCAAATCTTACAGGAAAACTTAGATTATTTATATGAGTATGATTATTTAATAGGTCGTGAAAAGATTTTTTTGTTTGATATAATGCGATATGTCTCTTTTGATAGTAATGGTATTGTGGTAGATATTAAGGCTAAAAATCCTGTTCCTGCTAATATATCTGAGATTTCTAAACTTATAAAAGCAAACAGAGCAAATACCAGCACAACTATTAATGCGTTGATCAAGAAAGGCTTACTGGCTAAGACAGAAAGTGGTGTAGAAGGAAATAACGCTAAGGCTTACTCTTTATTTGTTAATCCTCATATCATGTATGCGGGCGATAAAGACAATGTAAATGAAGCTTTAAAAGTTATGTTTTATAAAGCTATGAAAATGCCAATATTAAAAGATCTACCTAATAAATTATTCTAGGACTTGAATTTTTCAAGTCCTTTCTTTTTATCATTTTCGTGTGTTGCATTTTTACAACACACAAAAATCTTTAAAACTATTGATATATCAACCTTTTTTACACTTTTTTAACTCTCTCTCTTCTCACTCTATATAAAAGGGCTTTTCTCAATACAGTATATAATTTTATAAATGAGGTGATGTAATGGAAATAGGAGATGTTGTAACACATCGTACTAAAGGTATTTATGGGGTTGTACAGCATTCTACATTTGGTGTTTCAATTCATATTTTACATGAAGATCAAGATCCACCAGCACTTGAAAAAACAGTAGGAATGTCTTTTAAAGAAGCTTTAAAAGATTGGAAAGTCATTCAATGTCCTGAAGATTATATTGTGACTTATTCAGGATTAAAAAAAGAGTAGAGCTAAAGCATTTTATTAAAAGTCAATAAAAATAGGTGTCACCTTTTAGTGACACCCTAAAAAGTAGAATATAACCAATACTAATATGCTCTGCACAAAGTTCAGGTAGTGTTTTTGAGAAATAAATTTGTACCCTTTCTTCTTCGTCCTCCAATTATTCAATTTTAAAAAAATATAGTTTTTTACAAAAAAATAGTTTTCTTTTTTTAAATATACTGTATTCTATATTAGAATACTTTTCTAAGATAGGAATAAATTAACAAGGAGACTAGGAAATGAAATTAAAAGCACCATTGTTATTATCAGCAGTGATTATGACTTCTACAGTAGGGTTATCATTCCAAAGTGTTGTAAATGCTGAAGAAGTAGTAAAAGTAAAAGAAACGATTGATTATTCTCAGGTTATTGAAGATTACTCTGATGTTGAGAGATATGCAGCTATTCTTGAAAAATATGAATTAGAACATCCAATTGCTACTCCAGAAGAATTAGATAGTTTTTTATCTGTAGAAATGGGAAAAGAATTACGAAGTAAATTCAACTCTAATAAAACATATAGAGCTTCTAAGTATGACAGTGTACCCTATGTAACAGATATGTTAAATGCTAAAGAAAAAGAAGTTTTTAACTCTAATAAATCATATGGTTTAAAAGCACTTGTAGCTGGACAAAAAGCAAAAGAATATTCAGAAGCTAAATACGAATCAGGTTCTTTACATAATGGAAATGGTGACGCTTTTAGACATATTTTGTGGAATACATATATGAGAAATTATACAACAAAAGCGTATGCAGAAAAATTTGCAACTGCACATGAGGAAGGATCTATAGGTCAACCAGCTATTGAAAAGAAAATGGACTTATATAATAATTCAGTTGGAAGAGATTTAACTTTTAATAATTCTGGTAGTTATGGCGATTTAGCAGGAGTAAATGTAGTGCAAAAAGCTGTTGACGGAGGAAAAGGGCAAAGAATTTCAAAAAATAAATTAGTAGATACAAATTCAGGTGGTAAAAAATAATAAAATTAATATATTTGGAGAAGTATTGTTAAAATTTTTTAATGGTGTGAGATTCCAAGTATAAATAAAAGAAGTTCATAATCTATATTTTATAGATTATGAACTTCTT
>NZ_JBALMO010000109.1:4690-23568 GCF_036963345.1 Bacillus sp. JJ722 | reverse complement strand
ACCGACAATAATTAAGATTGGTGCTGTAATTGCAGGCAATGATGAGATTGCTGAAACTACAGGTGAGAAGAACATCGTAATTAAGAATAGACCTGCAACAACAACTGCTGTTAAACCTGTACGACCACCTGCGGCTACACCTGTGCTTGATTCAACATATGCTGTTGAAGGGCTTGTACCAAATGCTGCCCCAACAGTCGTTGCAACTGAATCTCCTAAGAAAGCCCTCTTAGCTCTTGGGAACTTTCCATCCTTTAATAAACCAGCTTGCTCTGAGACAGCTAACATCGTTCCAGTTGTATCAAAGATTGTTACTAACAAGAAAGAAAAAATAACTGCATATAAAGCGTTAGAAAACACACCCGCTAAATCTAAATCAAAAAATACTGGTGTTGGTGGTAAAGATGCAAATCCACCATCAAAATTAAGCATTCCGCAGAAATAACCAATTATTGCAGTAATCAACATTCCAAAGAATAATGCACCTTGTACACGTCTCACCATTAATATTAGTGTAATAAATAATCCAGCAATTGATAAAACTGTTACAGGTGCTGTTAAATCACCTAAAGCGACATATGTAGCTTCATTCGCAACAATAATACCAGACTGCTTCAACCCTAAAAAAGCAATAAATAAACCAATCCCTGATGTAATTCCATATTTTAAAGTAGGTGGAATAGCTTCAATAATCATTTGACGTAAATTACTTACACTCAGAAGAATAAATAAGATACCTGCACAGAATACTGCTCCAAATACCGTTTCATATGTTAATCCTTGCGTTGCAACAATACTCGCAAAGTAAGCATTTAATCCCATACCAGGTGCAACAGCAATTGGATATTTAGCAAGTAGACCCATAATTAATGTTCCTGTTACAGCTGCAATAATTGTCGCCATAAACACTTGATCAAACGGAACACCAGCTCCAGATAGAATAGCTGGGTTAACAAAAACTATATAAACCATTGTTAAGAAAGTCGTAATACCAGCAAATACCTCTGTTTTTACTGACGATCCATTTTGCTTAATTCCAAAGTAGTTGTTTAACAAAATATAAAACCTCCGATGTAATAATGCTCTTGAATATAAGCGAACGTTTAACACGAACCTTTAATATAATATTCGTTTTTCAATAAAAATTCAAGAGGAATTCTTCAATTTTTATTACTTACACTTATTATTCTCCAAAAAAATATCCGTATGAATTAATCATTCATACGGTTTTTGATTTGTTGCAGTATTTTCTTTTCTAATCGAGAGACTTGTACTTGTGAAATGCCAAGTCGATCAGCAACTTCTGATTGTGTTTGATCCTTAAAATATCGCAGATACACAATAAGTCTTTCACGATCATCTAGTTCGTCAATAGCATCTTTCAAAGCTATTTTATCAAACCATTTTGATTCGCTATTATCTGAAATCTGGTCCAAAAGTGTGATTGGATCACCATCATTTTCATAAACGGTTTCATGAATAGAAGCTGGCTGCTTGCTAGCTTCTTGAGCAAACACCACTTCTTCTGGTGTAATTTCAAGATACTCAGCAATTTCATTTACCGTTGGAACTCGACCATACACTTTTGATAGTTCTTCTTTTGCGCGACGAATTTTATTACCTTGTTCTTTAATTGAACGGCTCACCTTCACCGTTCCATCGTCTCTTAAGAACCTTTGTATCTCACCAATAATCATCGGCACTGCATACGTAGAAAATCTCACATCAAAGGATAAATCGAATTTATCCACTGACTTTAACAATCCTATACACCCGATTTGAAACAAATCATCAGGTTCATAACCTCTATTTAAAAACCTTTGTACTACCGACCATACTAGGCGCAAATTGCCTTTTACAATCGTTTCTCTTGCATCTTGATCTCCATCTTGGCTGCGTCGTATCAAAGCTTTCACTTCAGCATCTTTTAAATGCACACTATTCTTGTTATTCTTGACCTCCACATCCATACGCATGTCTCCCTTAATTGCACAATGCTTTGCTATTAGCTACATGTTTTTTCAACCGAATTATCGTACCTTCACCTTTATGAGATACAATACTAAGTTCATCCATAAAGTTCTCCATAATTGTAAAGCCCATACCCGAACGTTCTAATTCAGGTTTCGTAGTATATAATGGCTGTTTAGCTTCCTCAATATCGTCAATTCCTACCCCCTCGTCTTTAATCATTAAATCCACAACAAAATCTTCAATACTTACTTCAATCGTTACGATTCCACTTTGATCATTCTCATAGCCATGAATTATCGCATTAGTAACCGCTTCAGAAACAACCGTTTTAATTTCTGTCAGTTCATCCATTGTAGGATCAAGTTGAGCTACGAATGCAGCGACAGTGACCCTTGCAAATGATTCATTTTGACTTTGTGCAGAAAATTGTAATAGCATTGAATTTCTCATCTAAGCAACCCCCAGTCTTTGTAAAGCATTGTTTTCAGATGTTTCCTGTTGAATAATTTTAAACAATCCAGACATTTCAAACAAGCGCTTTACAGCTGGTGATATTGCGCATACAACCATCTCACCGTTTTGCTGTTTTATTTGCTTATAACGACCTAATATCACACCAAGACCTGAACTATCCATAAATGACAGCCTCTCTAAATTTAAGAGAATGTGTTTAATATTATGTTTTTCAATGGCTTTCGTTGCTTTTTCCTTCAATTCTTCTGCTGTATGATGATCCAATTCACCACTCAGTCTTATACATAGAACGTCTCCCTTTGTTTCCATGTTTATCGATAGACTCAACATGTACAGCTCCCTTCTGTAATTCTGTATGAAGTCAATTCTAGAAGTGGGAGAAGGAATCCTTCAAGGTGACAAAACTAGTGGTTATTCGTATGTTTATAGCAAATTTCGAGATTAACTTCCTCCATGTGTAAACAAGCCCATAGATTTTTTAAATAATTGCCACCAATTGGCTTTCTCAATGGTTTCTTTAGCAACAATTGGGGAATTTACGATGGTTTTTCCATCTTTCATAATTTTTAATGTCCCTATTTGATCTCCCTTTTCCACAGGAGCTGCTATTTTTTTCACCGAAGTGACTTTCATATCATAATCCTTCGTTTTTTCACCTTTTTTCGTTAATAAAGAAATTGGCTCACTCGTAACTGCAGAAACCGCTTTCTTTGTTCCTTTACTAACCATTACTTGCTTTAACTCCACATTCTTTTTATAAACAGGATGTGTTGTATATTGACTGAATGCATAATCTAACATTTTCGTAACTTGAGCATTTCGAGCTTTCGGATTGCTTGCTCCAAATACAACGGCAATTACTCTCATATTTCCTTTCTTCGCAGTCGCCGTTAAGCAATACTTAGCCTCGTTTGTAAATCCTGTCTTCAATCCATCTACACCAGGGTAGAACTTCACTAATCGGTTCGTATTCACTAACCAAAATTTCTTATCCGTATTTTCCCGTAAATATGCTTCATATGTTCCTGTGTATTTCGTAATAGCACTATATTTCAATAGCTCTTTCGCCATAATTGCCATATCATGGGCTGTACTATAATGATCTGTAGCAGGTAAGCCAGTAGCATTTTGGAATAATGTATCCTTTAATCCAAGTGCTTTTGCTTTCTCATTCATCATCTTTACAAAGCCTTCTTCCGATCCAGCAATTCTCTCTGCCATTGCAACGGAAGCATCATTACCTGAACCGATTGCGATTCCCTGTAACATTTGATTTGTAGTCATCTCTTCCCCAGGTTCTAAGAAGATTTGAGATCCACCCATTGAAGCTGCGTATTCACTAGTTCTAATTTTTTCATTCATGGTTAGCTCACCCTTATCAATGGCTTCCATAATGAGTAACATCGTCATCACCTTTGTCATACTAGCTGGTGATAGACGTTGATTTTCATTTTTGGCATATAATATTGCACCGGTATCCCTTTCAATTAATATGGCAGATTTCGCTTCATCCGCTAACTCGACATCATTCTTCGCCGCATATGCTGGCATAGAAACAGCGCTTAGCACAAATGTGATTATCGTTATAATTAATAGTTGATTGATCTTCAAGCCAAACCCTCCTATCTTTATAATTCACATTTTTTCCAAACATTATCGTTTTA
The DNA here is from genome assembly GCF_036963345.1 of Bacillus sp. JJ722. NCBI lineage: Bacteria > Bacillati > Bacillota > Bacilli > Caryophanales > Bacillaceae > Bacillus > Bacillus sp. JJ722. The sequence continues at coordinate 19,456 of NZ_JBALMO010000109.1, read as the reverse complement.
TGCAAAAAATACCAAAAATAAAAAAGCGATTCTTCAAAGGGCTAAAAATAGCTCTTTAATGAATCACTTTTTACTTTGAATTATTTTGTAATGTGAGTATGAATAAGTGGAGGAGCCTCTACTTTGTTAGAGCCAACAATAACACTGTTGTATAGAAGTTCTTTCACATCGTCAATATTTTCTATGTTGCTATGAATAGTTAATAAAGACTCCCCTTTCTTCACAGCATCACCAATCTTCTTCTGAAGAACAATCCCAACCGCTAAATCAATTACAGATTCTTTCGTTGCTCTTCCAGCTCCAAGCATCATTGCTGCAGTACCAATTTCATCAGCAATTAATTCTTGCACATAACCATCCTCTTTAGCTGGTAATTCAATAATAAAATTTGCAGTAGGCAGTTTAGATGGATGATCCACAACTGATGCATCTCCACCTTGTGATGTTAAGAATGTTTTAAATGCTTCAAGCGCCTTACCATTTGCAATTACTTCTTCTAGCATTTTTCTAGCTTCTTCTAAAGAAGATGCTTTCTTCGCTAAATAAACCATGAAACTACCAAGAGTTAAACAAAGTTCCGTTAAATCTTCAGGACCATTACCATTTAATGTATCAATTGCTTCTTTTACTTCCAAAGCATTTCCAATTGCAAAACCAAGTGGTTGACTCATATCTGAAATAACAGCCATCGTATTACGTCCAACATTGTTACCTATATTCACCATTGCTTGTGCTAATTCCTCAGCATCTTTGGCAGTTTTCATAAAAGCGCCAGCGCCCGTTTTAACATCTAAGACAATAGCATCTGCACCAGCAGCGATTTTCTTACTCATAATTGAACTTGCAATTAAAGGAATGCTATTTACTGTAGCTGTTACATCGCGCAGTGCATACATTTTCTTATCAGCCGGTGTTAAATTACCTGTTTGACCGATAACTGCGATTTTGTTCTTATTCACTAATTCCATGAACTTTTCTTTTGTAATTTCTACAGTGAAGCCTTCAACCGCTTCAAGCTTATCAATTGTTCCACCAGTATGTCCTAATCCTCTACCTGACATTTTGGCAACTGGCACATCCACAGCTGCCACAAGTGGACCTAATACTAATGTAGTAGTATCACCTACTCCACCAGTGCTGTGTTTATCGACTTTAATTCCTTCAATTCCATGAAGATCAATCGTTTCACCAGAGTTTACCATTGCCATTGTTAAATCAGCACGCTCTTTTTCTGTCATACCATTAAAGAAAGTAGCCATTAGAAACGCACTCATTTGATAATCAGGTACGCCTCCATTTGTAAAATTCTCAATCATAAAATTGATTTCTTCTGTAGTTATTTCGTGGTTGTCTCTTTTTTTCTCGATTATATCTACCATTCGCATTGATTAAACACCACCAGATTTATTTTACATATTTTTTACTAATTCTTTTACAAGAAGAAGAAACTCACTCTTTACTTTTTCTGTTGTTTCAATAACCTCTTCATGATTTAAAGGTTGATCTAAGATACCAGCAGCCATATTTGTAATGCAAGAAATACCTAATACACGCATAGAACTGTGGTTAGCTACAATTACTTCTGGCACTGTAGACATACCTACTGCATCGCCACCTAGAGTACGTACCATTCTCACCTCAGCAGGTGTTTCGTAGGTCGGGCCTGTTAAACCAAAGTAAATGCCTTCTTTTAAATCAATATTTAACTCACTTGCAACTTTTTTCGCCATTGCTTGAAACTCTCGATTATAACTTTGAGACATATCAGGGAAACGAGGACCGAAACGCTCATCGTTTGTACCAATCAATGGACTTGTACCAGTGAAATTAATATGATCAGTAATTAACATTAAATCCCCAGGTGTAAAGTTTGTATTTACGCCACCAGCAGCATTAGTTACGATGATTTTCTCAACACCTAATACTTTCATTACACGAACTGGGAAGGTTACCTTTTCCATAGAATAGCCTTCGTAGAAATGAAAACGCCCTTGCATTGCTACAACTGTTTTTCCTGCTAATTCCCCAATGACAAGCTGGCCTGCATGACCCTCAACTGTCGAAACAGGAAAGTTTGGAATCTCGTTATATGGAATCGCAACCGCATTCTCAATTTCATCTGCTAATACTCCAAGTCCTGATCCAAGTATTAACCCAATTTCTGGCGTTCCGTTTACTTTTTCTTTTATATATTCTGCTGATATTTTTGCTGTATCATACATTCGTATCTCTCTCCCTTACTTTAACTTTTCTAAGAAACTTTCCCCATGCTTTGGCATCTTCACTTGGAAGTTATCTGCAATGGTTGCTCCAATATCTGCAAATGTCTTACTAACTGGAAGTTTACTTGCTTCTTTAAGTTTCTTACTATATACAAGTAATGGAACATATTCGCGAGTATGATCTGTTCCATGATGAATAGGATCATTTCCATGATCAGCAGTAATGATTAGTAAATCATCTTCTTTTAGGTCAGTAAGAACTTCAGTTAGTCTAGCATCAAATTCTTCCAATGCTTTTCCATAACCAATAGGGTCTCTTCTATGCCCAAACATCGCATCGAAATCAACTAGGTTTACGAAACTTAAACCTGTAAAGTCAGTGTGAATTGTTTCCTTAAGTTTATCCATACCATCCATATTCGACACAGTACGTAAAGATTTTGTTACACCCTCGCCATCATAAATATCAGAGATTTTCCCAATCGCTAACACATCATAGTCTGCGTCTTTCAGCTCATTCATAACTGTTCTTTCATACGGCTTCAATGCATAATCATGACGGTTCGCTGTTCTTGTAAAGTTTCCTGGCTCACCTAGGAATGGACGTGCAATTACTCTTCCTAGCATATATTCTTCTCGCAATGTCATTTCACGAGCAATCTTACAAATTTTATATAATTCTTCAAGAGGTACGATTTCCTCATGAGCAGCAATTTGAATAACTGAATCCGCAGATGTATACACAATCAATGCACCTGTCTTCATATGTTCTTCGCCTAGCTCATCCAGAATTCCTGTTCCACTAGCTGGTTTATTACCAATTACTTTTCTGCCTGTTTTTTCTTCTAATTCTTGAATTAGTGCATCTGGAAAGCCATCCGGGAATACGCGGAATGGTGTTTCAATATTCAATCCCATAATTTCCCAATGACCTGTCATTGTATCTTTTCCGTTAGACGACTCTTGCATTTTTGTATAATATGCTAAAGGTTTTTCTGCCTTCTCAATACCAGGGATTTCTTCAATATTACTCAAGCCTAACTTCCCGATATTTGGCATTTTTAAACCGTTCATTTTCTCAGCTATATGTAGTAATGTGTGAGCGCCTTCATCGCCGAAATCTTTAGCATCTGGAGCTTCTCCAATACCTACTGAATCCATTACAATTAAGAACACACGTTTAAACGTTTTTTCATTCGTCATTCTTAATCCTCCTAATCTGATTTATCAATTTATGACTTGTTGCTTGACCTATAAGACGACTGATTCTTGGCCTAGTAATTCACATATTTATCATATTCCTAAATATATTACCCGTTATACTTAGAATTACTCAATAAGAGTTGTCACACCTTATTATAGTCAGATGTCAGACAACTGTTCAATAAAAAAATGCACTTCTTTAAAATTTAAAGAAACGTGCATTTTTATCCCTATGAAACTATTAAGCCCGTGGATGAAACTTTGAATAGACATCTTTCAACCTAGTATTAGAAATATGAGTATAAATCTGAGTTGTTGAAATATCAGCATGTCCCAGCATTTCTTGTACTGAACGTAAATCAGCACCATTCATTACTAGATGTGTTGCAAATGAGTGTCTTAAAGTATGAGGTGTTAATTCCTTTTGAATATTAGCTTCTTGAGCTAATCTCTTTAATATTTTCCAAAACCCTTGTCTTGATAGGCCATTACCGTGGTGATTGAGAAATAATGCATCTGTTTTATTTTTTTTGCTAGCAAGCTTAGGTCTACCTTTTGCTAAATATGCATCGATTGCATTTAGAGCTGTTTTGCCAATGGGAATAATTCTTTCTTTATTCCCTTTACCGACACATCTAACAAATCCCATTGAACTATGCACATCTGAGATTTCTAAATTAATTAATTCACTTACACGCATTCCAGTCGCATACATGAGCTCTAACATAGCTTGATCACGTAAACCAAAAGCATCTGTACCTTTAGGCGAATCCATAAACGCTCCTACTTCTTCCATAGTTAACACCTTGGGTAAAGTTCTTTCAGGTTGAGGTGAATCAATATGTACTGTAGGATCGTGATCCGCTTGCTTATCTCTTAATAAAAACTGGTGAAAAGAACGAATTGAAGCAATATGACGAGCAATCGTCTTTGAAGATTTCCCCTGCTCTTTAAGCTGAGCAAGGAAGCTTATAATATTTCCCCTTCGCACTTCATTCCAATTGCTTATTTCTTCGACTTTGATCACATATTTCATATATGATTTCAAGTCTCTTTCATAAGAAATAAGTGTGTTTTTAGCAAGTCCTTTTTCTACTGTTAAAAAATGAATAAAATCTCTTAATCCATCTTCCATAATTATTACTCCCCGTTCAAATAAAAAAGCTTTAATCGCTCCAACCACGAACTACTAGAATGCTCTTGATTGCTTGTTACTTTCAAAGAAGTTCCATTTGGTTCATCATAGCGATTATAGTTTTCATATTCTTGATTCATCCACATCATTCCGATATAAAATAGGATTGTAAATCCAACAAACAAAATGAACACTTTTAAAGTATGAATAATTTGATTAAAAAGTGACTTCATTTCTTTCTCCTCCGATATAGCATTTCTACTCTCAATCTATGCCAATCGGAGATAAATCTATACATATTTAATCTAATTTTTTTATTCTTCTATTTTATAACAAAAAAAGATGCTATGAAACATGGCAAACCTTTTTTGTTACCAATTGTTTATGAGCATCTTTACATTCATTTTGATTTTTCTTCTTTTGATTGACAACGATAACAAATACCGTGGAAGGTTAATCGATGATCTTTAATTTTAAAATGCCAACGCTTTTCAACAACAGCTTCGACATCATCTAATAAATCTTCCTGTATTTCATCAACTGCGCCACACTCCATACATACAAGATGATGATGGAAATGATCCGCACCTTCTTGACGTAAATCATAGCGAGAAACGCCGTCACCAAAATTTATTTTATCTACTATTTTCAATTCTGTTAGCAATTCAAGAGTTCTATATACTGTCGCCAATCCAATCTCTGGCGACTTTTCTTTTACAAGGAGATACACATCTTCTGCACTTAAATGATCTTCTTCATGTTCTAGTAAAACACGAACTGTCGCTTCTCGTTGGGGAGTTAACTTGTAACTTGATGAGTGCAACTGCTTTTTAATTCTTTCAATTCTTTCTTCCATCTCTTCTCCTCCCTGCCACTATCATATTTTATTATATCAAAACAGAGAAAAGTGTCAAAATAGAATTATTATTTATTAGAAGAAAAAATGATTATTATTAAATAAATATTATTATTTAATAACTCCTACCATATCCTTCATGAAAGTAGGAGAAAAATAAGATTCCATTGCTCCCGCAGCCGCTATGAAAATAATACAAATGACTAGTGCCCCAATATATCGAAATAGAATTGGTTTTAAAGGCTGACGAATTTCCCTAAAGAATACCCTTCGAATAATGTTAATACTGAGTGCTAATGATAGTGTTGTAATAAAAATTGTAATAGGAACTAGAATAATATTTTGTGGCAAAACAGAGACAATTGCAATTCGAAAACCTGCCCACCCCATTGCATTCACTAAAAAACCAACAGTGAAACCTATAACCGTTCCTTTTACAAATAATAATATCAATATTAGTGGTAAACCAATAATAGATACACCCAATATCCATATTAAACCGATATATTTTATGTTGTGCATGATACTACTAATGAACATCTGATAAGAAGTTGTTATTTGTCCATCCGCCACTTGCCCAAAGAATTTAGTTAAATAATACAATAAGTCTTCTTTTTGTGTGAAGCTTAAGCTATTTACAATGATTGCACCACTGATTACGCCCATTAGAAATAACACGATATTAAACATATATAATGAGGAATACTCACGTACATGATTTTGTGCACCATATTGTAAGATTGATCGTTTCTTCATCTTTTTTCCTCCTACAGTTGATTACTAGATTTTATGAATCAAATCTAGTAATATGACAGCTTTTCATTTATCAACTGTAAGTTTTACAATCGGTCAGAACTCCTTTTACAACTAGCCTACTAAACCAAAATTATTATTCCCAAAACACAATATGAGTTTTCACCTTCATAATAGTGCAATTATCTTTTACCAAAAAATAGATATTTTATTCTTTACATATTTTAGCCCTATAGTATAATAAACATTGACTTATTTTTCAGAATATTTAGGTTAATAAGATAAATATTCTAATTCTTCATTCTTAGGAGGTGTATTTACAACAATTAATCTTCACTTAGATTAACAATTAAAGCGCTTTCAAATATTCAGGAGAGAGAGGAATTGCATATGGAAATTCGCAAATCGCAGTCTGCTAAAGTTGTAAAAACTACACCTGAAGAATATACCGCCATTGTTAAATCTGCTAACTTTCAAAAACTACTCCATGAAAAGAAAAAATTCATTATACCCTTCACAATCTTCTTCTTTTGCTTTTACTTTGCCTTACCAATACTTACATCCTACACAAAAGTCTTAAACACACCATTCGTTGGAAGCATCACTTGGGCTTGGGTATTTGCCTTCTTACAATTTATTATGACATGGGCCTTCTGCATGATTTACTACAAAAAAGCAACTAAATTCGATGAACTTTCAGAGAAAATTCTGCAAGAGAAAGGGAGGTAATCTATGAATACAGCCGCATTTTTAATGTTCCTAGCTATTGTTGCTGGAACACTCGTCATTACTTATTTCGCGTCGAAAAAAACAAACAATGCTAGTGAATTTTACACTGCAGGTGGTGGACTAACTGGCTGGCAAAATGGTTTGGCTATTGCTGGTGATTACATGTCTGCGGCTTCTTTCTTAGGGATTGCAGGTACAATTGCTCTAGCAGGATTCGATGGTTTTTTCTATAGTATCGGCTTCCTTGTAGCGTACCTTGTTGTTTTATATCTTGTTGCTGAACCATTAAGAAATTTAGGTAAATACACATTTGCAGATATGATTGCTGTTCGATTTAACGCAAAGAAAATTAGAGGTTTTGCTGCTTTTAATACGATTACCATTTCTACATTCTACATGATCGCTCAACTTGTTGGAGCAGGTGGACTTATAAAATTATTACTAGGCATCGAGTATACGACTTCTGTATTAATTGTCGGAGTATTGATGACTGTATACGTTATCTTTGGAGGTATGACTGCAACAAGCTGGGTGCAAATTGTTAAAGCGGTATTACTGATGATTGGTACATTTATTATTTCTATTATTGTTTTTGCAAAATTCAACTTCAACATTGTCGATATGTTTGATCAAATGAAAACAGCTACACCATTGAAAGAAGCATTCTTAGATCCGGGTGTAAAATATAAAGTTGGACTTGATACACTCTCATTAACATTAGGTCTAGTATTAGGAACTGCAGGTCTTCCTCATATTCTTATTCGATTCTTCACAGTTAAAGATGCAAAAACCGCTCGTAGCTCTGTCGTATATGCTACTTGGATTATTGGTATTTTTTATGTAATGACTATTTTCTTAGGTTTCGGAGCTGCTGCTTTCGTAGGGAATACAAAAATACTTGCAGCTGACCCAGCCGGTAACATGGCTGCTCCATTACTTGCGCAGGTTCTTGGTGGAAATATGCTATTCGCGTTCGTTTCTGCGGTTGCGTTCGCAACAATTCTTGCCGTAGTAGCTGGTCTTGTATTAACAGCAGCTGCCGCTTTCTCACATGATTTTTATAATGAAATTTTAAAAGGTGGAAAAGCAACTGAAAAGGAACAAGTAAGCATGGCTCGTTACGCCTCAATCGGTGTTTCAGTGCTTTCTATTATACTTGCTTTAGGTGCTCAAAGCTTAAACGTTGCATTCTTAGTATCACTAGCCTTTGCCGTAGCGGCAAGCGCAAACCTTCCTGTTATTATTTACACCATTTATTGGAAACGTTTTAATACTAATGGTGCGATTTGGGCAATGGGTGTCGGACTAGTTACTTCTATAGGTCTAGTGATAGTTGGACCTAACGTTTTCAGCCCAGAAGTAGGTAAAGCCATTTTTGTCGGAGAGCCTTTATATCCATATTCAACTCCTGGTATTATCTCTATTCCATTAGGGTTCATCGCTGGTATTGTCGGTACACTCATTTCTAAGAAACAAGGTGTTGAAGATAATCAAGTAGACTACGATGAAATCTTAGTTAAATCAAATACAGGTATGGATACAATTCGTTAGTATTATTTGTTCTTCATACGGATTTGCAAAAAGTACAACCCCCAAAACATAGTTTTGAGGGTTGTACTTTTTAATGCTGTAATAACTGTAAATATTGAACGGCATATACCGTTTTCGCATCATAAATTTTTTGTTCTTTTATGTATGTTTGCGCTTCTTCTAAATCAATTTCTAATACCTCTACAAATTCATCCTCATCGCAAGAAGCTGCATCTTCTTTCTTCTTTAAACCTTTTGCTACAAAAACATGTAACAATTCATCCGCAAAACCTGGGGACGTATAAAACGAAACAATATGCTCCATTGATTCACTTACATATCCCGTTTCTTCTTCCAATTCTCTTATTGCTGTAACTACCGGTTCCTCACCCAGTTCTAATTTACCTGCTGGAATCTCAATAATCGAACGCTCTAGTGCTTTTCGATATTGTTCTACCATAACTATTTTATTATCTTGTGTAATAGCAATAATCGCTACAGCTCCCGGATGCTTAACAAGCTCTCTTTTCCCTTTCTCTCCATTAGGAAGCTCTACTTCATCTACTTGTAATGATATTACTCGACCATTATAAATAGATTCGCTAGTTAGTGTTTTTTCTTCAAACTTCTTCATTGTCGATATCCTCCAGTTCTATTTTTAATTCCTTCACTCATATATTACATCATCTAATGAAAACGGGGGGTTGTCCAATGCATATTCACATTGAAGAAAACAAAGTTTTGTTAGTCGGTAAAGCATGGGAAATTCGTGAGAAATTAAAGGAATATAGCCAAAACTACCACTCTGTTCAACAATGGATTGATGCACAATCTTCCATCACTGCCAATTATAAATAGTATTAAAACTGCTTTTATTCTGTATATCCTATACAATAGTAGTAGTTTAACTACATTCGGTGGTGATTATAATTATGAAGAAAAGAAAAATTGGCAGCTCCAATCTATTGGTTTCTGAAATAGGTCTTGGTTGTATGTCACTAGGCACAGATGTAAAAAAAGCGGAGCAAATTATCCATACTGCCCTTGATCAAGGTATTAATTACTTCGATACAGCCGATCTTTATAACTTTGGTATAAATGAGGAAATCGTAGGAAAAACATTAAAATCCGTTCGAAATGACATTATTCTTGCGACAAAAGTGGGAAATAAGTGGAATGATGACAAAACAAGCTGGAATTGGAATGCCTCCAAAGCATATATTAAACAAGCTGTGAAAGCGAGTCTACAACGACTACAGACAGACTATATTGATCTATATCAACTACATGGAGGTACAATGGAGGACAATCATGAAGAAGTGATTCAAGTCTTTAATGAATTAGTACAAGAAGGTGTGATTCGCTATTTTGGTATCTCTTCAATTCGTCCAAATGTTATTAATTCTTACACTTCCAGCTCCAATCTTGTTTCGGTCATGATGCAATTTAGCATACTTGATCGTCGTCCTGAAGAATGGATTCCTTTATTAAGCGAAAATAATATAAGTATCATCGCACGAGGACCTTTAGCAAAAGGACTACTAACTGAAAAAATGTTACAAAAATCAACGACTTCCATAAAAGAAAATGGCTATTTACAGTATGACTTTGACGAATTGAATAAAGTTCTAGAACGCATACACGATGTATTCTCATTGAGAACAATGCAAGAAATAGCTTTACAATATGTCTTATCACACCCTACAGTAAGTGCAGTTATTCCTGGCGCTAGTAGCCCTGAACAAGTAATTGCTAATGTAAAAGCCGTTCAAGCCAAGCCATTAAGTAATGAAGAGATACAACTTATACGTTCTCTAGTATTGAATAATCAATACACTCAACATCGTGATTAATGCTTAACGCATTAGTCCAATAGAAAAAAAGTGGAACTACTTTTAAGCTCCACTTTTTTTCTGTTTGTCCTTATTTGAAATTGCGCCAATCTTTGTTGTCTTCTTGTAAGAGCTCTGCAAAGGATTTATTCTTTTCTGCTCTTCTTCTGTCTTCTATTTTTTTCTTTTCTGCTGCTTCTTTTTCTTTTTGTTCTATTTCTACAAGTTCTCTTTGTTTATTTTTTAATTGTGCGAATATATCACTAGATATCATTGAAGAAAGCGTTACTTTATCATCTTTCTGTTGCGATAATGGTTTTTGTTGTTTTTTCTTTTTCATCCGTATTCCTCCTTCATTACATTATAACATCAATTAACTGTTTCATTTTTATTTTCGTGAGCTATAATACACTATACACACCTTATAAGATGGAGGCTTTACAAATGAAGAAAAAAGGAATATTCGCCATAGGCGCTCTTTTATCTTCCATAATTGCCCTCGGTTTTTTTTTAACTAACATTCTGATGTTCATGAAGAAAAAAGAGGCTTCTTTTATAAAAGAACGTGAAATAAAAGCGAAAAGATGGATTGTACAGGATTTTGATGCCCTTCCTAAAAAACATGTAAGTGTTCCATCTCCATTCGGCTACAAACTAGATTGTCTATTTATCCAGCCTCATAACACTAATAAATGGATGATTTTCTGTCATGGTATAACAGAAAATAAATATAACTCAATTAAATATATGAATGTATTTTTGGAGCGTGGGTTTAACGCTGTTATTTATGACCACCGTCGACATGGAGAATCTGGCGGTAAGACAAGTAGTTATGGTTATTATGAGAAATGGGATTTAGAAGCTGTAGTAAATGAACTAAAAATATATGTTGGCGAAGACCTAATATTAGGTATACATGGTGAATCGATGGGGGCTGTTACAACTCTACTCTATGGTGGTTCTGTTCGCGATGATGCGAATTTTTACATCGCTGATTGTCCCTTTTCTACATTATATGGACAATTACAATATCGTCTTAAAGTTGAAACACCGCTGCCATCTTGGCTTGTACTCCCACTCGGAAATACCTTTCTAAAATGGCGTGATGGTTATCGTTTCCAAGATGTTTCTCCTTTGGACGCAGTTAAAAATATCGAAAAGCCAGTTTTATTTATACATAGTGAGCTCGATGACTACATTCCTGTTGCTATGACAAAACATCTTTATGATGCTAAACAGGACAAAAAGCAATTATACATTGCGAAAAAAGGTTTACATGCTCAATCCTTAAATGAAAACAAACAACAATATGAGGATGCAGTTGATCATTTCCTACAAACTTACGCATAGCATTCGAAAGTATAATTTGTTGAATTTTTAAACAATTTAACTTACGATGATATTGTGTATACTGAAAGGAGACTACAAATGTCAAAAGTGCAAATTAAAGTAAATGATAATGGATCACTGCGTGTTACAGGAGATTTCGAAGTAATCGATGTAGATGGTAACGTATTTCTAACAAAAGAGGCTGTTTCATTATGTCGATGTGGTTTATCTTCCAGAAAGCCTTATTGTGATGGCTCACACAAAGGGAAATTTCAATCTGTAGAACGTGCTATTCCTGCTAGCAACGAATAGTTAGAACACCATCACCGGTCTTTTTGATTTCAAATTAAAAAGAAGCCATGCAGAAGGCGTAAGATAAACTGTTCAAAAAAATTGAAGACAGCTTGACTTACGTCCAAGCATGGCAGGTGAAGTTTAAATATAGCGACATATTTCTCTAATCGTTACTTAAAAATAGTCAAAGAAACATGGTGCAGCGTCAGGTATAAGCTGTTCAAGTGCTTCCACCATTGAAGTATCACCTTTAATTCTAGTTACATCAAGTAAAAGTTTTGGTCGTTTATAGCTTAGAAGCATCGTTGTTAATGTTTGGATAGAAAGTGTAATACCTTCTGTTTCACTCTTTGTTTCTTCATAGCTAATATCTATTTTCCCTTCATCATCCCACTTTATTGTAAACTTTCCGGTATTCCAATCTAATAATGGATCGTCAATGTTCATAATGAGTGTAAAGTTCTTCATCTGTTTGAATGGATATTTCTCTAAAAAACCTTTAATATCAACGATTCTTCCCATGTAATAAGGAGTAACTGTTTGCTTAATCTCACAGTCCTCAAGCAAGAATGCTACTGGCTCATGTACACATGTTTTCCCTTTAACATAATAAACCATCGATAAATGAGCACTAATAAATTGCCATATGCCTCGACGTGCTTCTTCATTTAAATAAATCATTTCTTCAATATAAAACTTTTCATCTAATACACGATAGTATAAATAACCTTCTGGGACTTCTTCATCGGTATAATATACCGCTAACTGTAAATCCGCAGATTCTTCGCGAAACCATTCATCCCATGCAATTTTATTACGTATCATCGCTCCATTTGTTTTTCGAGCAAATTGATTATATACATTGTTAACATCTTGATCTTCTAATTCTACTCGTCTCATTCGGCCATTTACATCGTTATACTTTGGCAATTGTGTATCTTTAATTTCATATTCGATACGGTCGGAGATTACTTCCCAACCTTTTTTACGATAATAAGGAATGGAATAAGGATAGAGATAAGAGATATATTGTCCCGCATCTCTCATGTTTTTCAAGCTTTCTTTCATTAAGGAATGAATGAGTCCATATCCAGCAAATTCAGGATAAGTGCCCACTCCTGTAACTCCACCCATTTCATAAATAACACCATGAATGTTTACTTGGAAAGGCAATGTAACAATCTGCGAAATTAATTTATCATTTTCAAACCAACCTAATGCTGTTCCAGGCTTCAATTGATGGCTTTTCTCTTTCCTCATTTGGCTTTCATCATCAATCATATCTTTCGAAACTTGAAATACGTACTTCATTAAATCTGAAAATTGGTCTATTTCTTCTTCTTTGATTTTTCGCATCATTAATTGATCTTGATGCTTCGTATTCATCAGTGTTTCCTCCTAGTTATTTACCTCATAACAAATGTCATTTTCTATTTTTTATTATATTTTACGTATTATTTCGAAAAAATGACCCTCTTTCATTAGATATGCGCTATATAGCAACACGGATTGTATAAATCGCCTTCACAAATAACCAATCACAATTAAAGTTTGACATATTGATGATGTTGTTAACTATCAATTCCTATAGCACTAAAAATAAATGTAGCCAATTCTTGTTTCTGTTCTTCCAATGTTTCACTTTGATCATATGCTAAATAATAACGCTCAGCCGCATCTTCAATAACACCTGTTATCATTTTAACTGTGCTCTTTAACGGAAGGCTTTTCCTCACTTCATTATGATCCTTAGCAATTTGCAACTTGCTTTCAAACCATTGATAATACGGTGTGTAGATTTCTTCCCAACGTTCAAACGAGTATTCAAATGCTAGCCCCGCATAACAAAGAGTAATAACTCTTTGATTTTTCTTTGTTAATTCAAAATGCTCTCGAATCATAATTTCAATTACTTCTTTAATAGTTGTATTTTGCTTGTCAACTTTCTCTTGAATACTTTGTAAAGTATGGTCAAGAAGTTCTTCCGCAATAGCTGGAATCAATGCACTTTTCGAAGAAAAATATAAATAAAAAGTTCCTTGAGCTACCCCACTTGCCCTAACAATATCTGAGATAGATGTTTTGTCAATTCCCTTCTCAGATATAATCTCTATTGCCGCAGAAAGAATGCGATTATATTTCTCTGCTTTTTTAGACATTCTTATACAATCCCTCCAAAAAACAAAAAATGAATGACTATCATTCATTTTTATGTTAGCAAACCATTAGGAAAACGTCAATTTTGTCTCCTTAGTTAACAGGATATATTATCTCTCCATTTTCAAAAAATAACGGTAAACCTTATCTAATTTTTTTAGATGTTTCCCTTTCGGACTCTCCATATTTCCAAATTCAAAAAATTTCACTTTTTTTATTCCTACAAAGTTAAATAACGCTCTTTTCATTAACACTTTATGAGCATTATTCAACAAAAACAAAGGATAATAGGTCGGTCCCTTCATACTGGAGATACACAAAACAGATTTCCCTTTCAATAGTCCTTCCGGTAGGAGCTTCCCATTATCTTTATATGCAAAGTTTGAAGCAAACATTTGATCAATATACCCCATCAACATTGCCGGTGGTCTGCCCCACCATATAGGATAGATAAAGACAATCTTATCAGCCCAACTAATCTGTTTTCTATACCTTTCTAGTTCAGGATCACAAAACATATCACGTCTCCGCTTTTCTTCATTAAATATGAGGACAGGATCAAATTTCTCTTCATATAAATCTAGTACCTGTATTTCCATTACATTAGGATTTTCCCTACTTCCTTCGATAACCTTTTCTAAGAATGCGTAACTTACACTACTATGATTAGGATGTGTATAAATAACAAGCATTTTCATAATATATCCCCTTTACTTATCATTTGAT
>NZ_JBALMO010000109.1:0-4664 GCF_036963345.1 Bacillus sp. JJ722 | reverse complement strand
TTTGATAATGATTTTGTTATCTTTTCAGAAAGAGGTGATAATCATTAACAATAAAGATTTTTTTCAAAAACTTGTTTTATTTACAACTTCTGTCCATCATATTACACAAGAATTAACAAAAAAGGCAAAATCGGATGACTTAACACCAGTGCAATTTGGCATTCTTAGATATATTTATGTGAGTCAGCCAGTTACCATTAGTCAAATTAGTGAATGCCAATGTATATCCATGCCAAATACAAGTCGTGAGCTAAAAAAATTAATTGATAAAAAATTAATCAATAAACTTGAAGATACAGAAGATCGAAGAAAACAATATATTCATCTCTCAAAAGATGGTGAACATATGATGAAAGAAGCTTTTAAACTCATAGAGGCGGATTTCCTGCATCGAATTAAAGATGTTTCAACAGAGGAATTAGAAGAGATTGAATATGCAATGGATTTACTTCAAACAAAAATGTTTTATTGAATGCACAAACAAAAACCAGCCCAGTTTCTAAATTAGAATTCGGGCTGGTTTTTACAATTACACTTTTTGTCGGAATCATGAATATATTTCCAAACACGAACCTACCCTACAGTGATATAGGTCAATATGAATAGCTTCTTCTAGACCATAACATCTAAACATACACTTTATTTCCGCGGAAATATGAAACAATAAAATGAAAAGAGCATAGCCTATAGTCAGCCATGCTCCTTAAAATCATGATGATATTCTTTGTTCAGAAAGGGTGTCCTTATTATGCAATCGACCTTGCTGTGGCTTCATTATAACTAAAACAAAAACTATTAATACGAAGAAGCTAGAAATTTGGAAAATCGTTGCGATTTCCATAAATGTTGCTAGTAAACCGAAAACGAGACCACTTAAGCCAATACCAAGATCAATACTTGAGAAACTCATTCCATTTGCAATACCGCGACGGCGTGGTGGTGTAATGAAAAGTGCCCAAGACTGTAAGGTAGGAAGAATGGAACCATAGCCCATTCCAAACAATGCCCCAGCAATAGCAATATGAAGGCTATTATATGAAAGAGATAACATCCAAAGTCCGGCGAACGTAAGAAGCGAACATACTAAAACAATGCTCCGCGGTCCTTTTAGATCGAACAACTTTCCTGTAATAGGACGAGCAACAGTTGCAAAAATAGCATTTACTAAATAGAAAAGAAAAATATTTTCAATACCTCTTTCATTACCAAATATAACGATGAATGACACGATTGAACCATAACCAAAAGCAACCAAAAACGTTAAAAATGCTGGAAACAGACTAGATTTTTCAATTAAAGAAGCGCTATAAGAGAACTTCAATTCTTCTTTCTTCACATTGGCAACTGATTCAGGCGTTTGATATTTGACAATCGCAAGAAGTACAACGGCGATAAACCCTAAAAGCCCCGACACATAAATCAAAATATCAAACGATGCTTTTTCAAATAACACGAGACCTAAGCTTGGTGCAATAATCATCCCAAGCGTAATTGATAAACCGTAATAACCCGTTCCTTCTCCAATTCGAGAAGTTGGAATCAAATCAACTGAAGCCGTGCCATTCGCAGTAGTTGACCATCCCCAAGCAATTCCGTGAACTAGACGAAATGCAAGTAAAACGAAAATAATATTCGTCAAAGGATATAAAAAGGTCATACATAATAAACCGAGTGCACCAATTAGAACTAGCATTTTTCGCGTTTTATATTCTAGCATGAAGCCAATAAAAGGGCGAATGACAATAGCTCCTATGGAAAAAAGAGCTGTCATCAAACCGATTTCAAAGCCTGATGCACCAATTGACTTTATATATGGCGGCAATGTTGGAATCAACATTTGAAAACTCATAAAAGTAAATAAGTTCCCTAATATAAGCAACACATATGATTTTGTCCAAAGTCTTTCCTTTTGTATCAAAATAACATCTCCTAATCTATGAAAAGCATAACACTACAATTATTTCGTATTACTAAATATATCATAATGAAATAACAAATGAAACGTTAAAAACCTGTCGAAATTACACGATGGAAAATCCTTGAAAGAAATCCTCAGATAATCTAGTATTTTACACAGAGTAATGTAACCGCTTGCATATTTTTCGACACCCTATGAGTCATTACCTTTTAAAATGATTAGGGAGGTACAAGTATGACACAAGCAATATTAGAAGTGCGTCAAGAATTACAAGAATTTCTAAAAGGCCCAAAGAAACTGTATATTAATGGAAAATTCATAGAAAGTGTCTCACAAAAAACATTTACAACACCAAATCCAGCAACAGGAGAAGTATTAGCTCAAGTATACGAAGCAGATGCAGCTGATATTGACGCTGCAGTTAAAGCTGCCAGAGCCGCCTTTGATCATGGAAAATGGTCCAAAATAAGTGCATCAGAAAGAAGCCGTTTAATGCATAAGTTGGCTGATTTAATGGAAGCACATAAAGAAAACCTCGCTCAACTAGAAACTCTTGATAATGGTAAACCTATTAGAGAAACAACGTACGCTGATGTTCCACTAGCTATTGAACATTTAAGATATTATGCTGGTTGGTCTACAAAGATTGTAGGTCAAACAATTCCTGTTAGCGGACCATACTTCAACTATACAAGACATGAAGCTGTTGGAGTAGTTGGTCAAATCATTCCTTGGAATTTCCCACTTCTAATGGCGATGTGGAAGCTAGGAGCTGCGCTTGCAACAGGTTGTACAATTGTATTGAAACCAGCAGAACAAACCCCTTTAACAGCACTATACTTAGCTGAACTTATTGAAGAAGCGGGGTTCCCACCTGGAGTAATCAATATCGTTCCAGGTTTTGGTGCAACAGCAGGCCAAGCACTTGTTGATCACCCACAAGTAGATAAAATTGCTTTCACTGGTTCTACACGAGTCGGCAAATCCATTATGGAATCTGCTGCAAAATCATTAAAACGTGTAACGCTTGAACTAGGTGGAAAATCTCCAAATATTATTTTAGAAGATGCGAATCTAGCAAATGCCATCCCTGGTGCTTTAAATGGTGTCATGTTTAACCAAGGTCAAGTATGCTGCGCAGGATCTCGCGTATTTATTCAGAAAAAATTATATGATAATGTTGTGGCTGATATGGTTTCTCATGTTAAGAGCATCAAACAAGGCGCAGGGTTAGACCCTTCTACACAAATTGGTCCTCTTGTTTCTAACGTTCAACAAAATCGTGTAATGGGTTATATTGAAAAAGGAATTGACGAGGGTGCAGAATTACTTGTTGGTGGTTCTAAACCTACAGAAAATGGTTATTTTGTCACACCAACTATTTTCAGTGCGGTAAGAGACGAAATGACAATTGCTCAAGAAGAAATCTTCGGTCCAGTTATCGCAGCTATGCCATTCAATGATTTAGATGAAATTATTGAGCGTGCGAATGCTACTCCATACGGTTTAGCAGCTGGTTTATGGACTGAAAATATTTCCAATTCACATTATTTAGCGAATAAGCTCCGTGCCGGAACAGTATGGGTAAACTGCTACAATGCCTTTGATGCTGCTTCTCCATTCGGTGGCTACAAACAGTCAGGAATTGGAAGAGAAATGGGATCATATGCTTTAAACAATTACTCTGAAGTTAAGAGTGTTTGGATAAAAATGTAACAAAAAGAGCCTAGATTATATAGATAATCCAGGCTCTTTCTTCCACTTATTCCTTATTTTCCGATAAATAAAGCACATTCCGCTTGCAGCGATTGTCCTGCTTCTAAATGGATTACACCTTTATTATCCGTAAAAGTCCCAGGACCAGCCATCCATGGCTCTAAACAAACGTAATCTGTAGAGCGTTCAGACCATAATACCCCATATAAAAAATGCTCACTATAGCTTAAGCAAATGGTGTGATTTTCAAATCTAATACTTGAAGTTGCCTCAGATAAATCAAGGAATGCTTTCGTATCCGCAATGTTTAATCCCTCAACAGCCTGTTCTCTTTCTTTCACTTTTCCATCTTCGTAATCTAAATAATGAGTTGAAGGAATATCATAAGAAGCTTTTTGATGATTGCCTAAAAAATACGGATGAAAACCAGCATAGAAAGGCATCGCACGACTTGATAAGTTTTCATATGTTTGGTAAATAGATAACTTGCCATCTTTCAACTCATATGTAAATAATAATCGGAAAGAGAATGGATATAGCATTCTAGTTTCCTCATCATCCTCTAAGCGCAGGGTTACTTTGATTGCTTCCTCCGTCGTTTCTGTTGAATCTATTGTCCAAGCTTTATTACGTGCAAAGCCATGTTGTTTTAATGAGTATGTTTTTCCATCTATTATGTATTCATTATTAGGTAGTGGACCACAAATTGGGAATAGAATTGGGTTACCACCACGGATGTTTTTCGTGCCATCTCGGAAAGTTTCTTCCTGTAAGTAGAAAACTTCTTCGCCTTCTAGAGTAAGTTGAATTAAAATACCACCTCTTTCAGGACAAAGAATCGCTTTTGAATTACTTTTTGCTTCAGTCATTATTATACAATCGAAGCCTAAAAATTGCTGTTGCTCAATCATGTTGCTTTATTCCTCCTTAAATGATTTCCTATTAATTGTTATTATACATTAAACAAAATATATTCACTCGTAAATCTTACGAAATAAAAAGAGGCCACCATAAAAGTGATTATAAATCA
>NZ_JBALMO010000108.1:0-10686 GCF_036963345.1 Bacillus sp. JJ722 | reverse complement strand
AACACGTAGAACAGGCCAATGAGTTAAAGCTTAGACACGGGTACAATGTTGCAGAATCCACGGGTCTAATTGGTATGCATATACAGGGTGCTATGTCCATATTTACTGTAAATTTAAAAAGAATCATGACGCTCATGAAAGAAACAAAGTAAATAGAAACAGAAAGAAAGGCTACTCTTCGTCCGAAATGGAACGAAAAGTAGCCTTTTTATCTTTCATGCCCTGGATGAAATAAAAAACGAAAGTTTTTCAGTGCCCTCTCTTTTGATGGTCTCTTTTTAATCGGCTTATTTCTCATAGTGAGGTAACGGTATGTTTTCATTAAATAAATAAAAGTGCGTACTGGCTGTCTGCTTAAACCGTATATAATTGAACGGTGGCGATCAGTGAGTACTGTACATCATCTTAGTACTGTTTTATACAGTGCTTTTTTTGCTTTAAGGGTTTATGTGATTTATATATTCGAGTTAGAAAAGATTAAACTAGATACAAAAAGGAGGAGATTTTATTGGAAAATCATAATATTGTTTCCACGCCGCAACGGAGCGCAAAGCCCGGCGAAATTATTACTTTCGGCACTTATCCGCAGACCGAACGCCGATAAAGTGGAGGGTGTTGCATAATTCTGGTAGAGAGCTGTTCATTTTGAGCGAGTATATTTTGGACTGCAGGCGATATCAAGGCGAGAGCGTGGATATTACGTGGCGTGACTGTGATTTGCGCAAGTGGCTGAACGATGAATTCACAATACCGCATTCAATGCCGCTGAAAAGGAATTTATAAAGACGACTTATTGTACGGGCAACGGAGAAGGCAGCCCGGATACGGAGGACAAGTTTTTTTTGCTTAGCGTTACCGAGATAAAGGATTTATTTGATATACACGGCAAGGATTTGCGGCGCGCCGTTGGAACGGACTTTGCCAAAATGAAAAAACCTGATGGATGCAGCTTATATGTATATGATAAAACGAACAAAGATAACTATATCATCAGAAGCGGTCAAGAAGTTGGCTGTTCCTGGTGGTGGCTGCGAACGCAAGGAAACAAGCCTTCGCGTGCGTTTTTTGTCGGTCCAAGTTGCAGTATTCGCAGCTATGCGAATGTCAGTCTAGCCCGTGACGGCGTGCGCCCCGCTTTAAAAATGAATCTTCAATGATAAAAAGCGGGGCGTTCCACGGGCCTTCCCCGACAGCGTTTCGTAGGAAGTCATCTCCACCCCACTTCACTGTGATAAACTACACCGACAAGTACAACACAGTGAGGTAATTATTCACAAAGTGGTATTAATTCTACTCATAAAAAAAATATAATTGTGAAGAAAATGGTAGAATTAACTGATGTTGAAGGACGAAGGTCTATATAATTTTATTATTAGTTAGATTAAATGAACTGAATTTTCCTAGTGAAACAATTACGTTTGTGAATAAATGTATTTAAACAATCAGGTGCAAGAGCTTAAGACCAAGACTGCCAAAGAGCAGTCTTTTTTTGTTATGCTGCTAACGGAGCAGCATAGTAAAAAACGAAGGGAACGCCATTTAAAATGTATTTCCATTCAGTTAAAATACTCGATTCTGATTGGAAAAATATTTCGAAATTTTCACGTAATTATCATTTTATAAATCAGGGTGATCTTATTTATATTCATTAAAAAAGTGTAATCAGTAAAGAAACAGCAAATATTATTAATAATGATTTGTTACAGGTTGTGACAAGAGGGAATGGGTACAACCTCAACCAGTAATACTTTTTATATACTTTTTGACTTATGTCCTTATTTATATTTTTATTCTTAATTGAAACTAAAGGAGACTTAACTTGAAAAAACAAAAGAAGACACCTCAGAAAAAATTGATGTTGAGATTAAATATTTTGTTTTTTATTATTTTTATCTTATTTGTTGTGCTCATCGTTAGGCTTGGAGTAGTACAAATTATCCATGGTGAAGATTATACGCGTGAGGTAAATAAAACGGTTAAGAAAGAAGTCAAATATTCAACTCCTAGAGGGAAAGTCTATGATAGATACAATAGGTTGATTGTAGATAATGAATCTACATACGCTATTGTTTATACAAAAGAAGAGGATACTTCTTCGGAAGAAATGCTCTCAGTAGCAAAAGAATTATCTCACGTAATAAGCATGGATACAGAAAAGCTAACGGAAAGAGACTTAAAAGATTATTGGATTCTAACAAGACCAGAACAAGCTGAAAAGAAAATAACTCAAAAAGATAAAGAAACGACGACTTCTGATAACGACTTATATAAGCTGCAACTAGAACGTATTAACTCTGATGACTTAGCTTCTATTACTAAAGATGAATTAGAGGTCGCTGCCATTTTTAGAGAGATGAAGAAAGGGTATGCATTTGAACCGCAAATAATAAAAAATGAAAATGTGACAGATCAAGAGTTGGCTATTGTAAGTGAACAAATAGAAGTATTTCCTGGAGTGGATATCATTATAGATTGGAAAAGGTACTATCCGTATGGAGATACATTTCGATCGGTGCTAGGAAATGTATCATCTAGTGAAAGTGGATTGCCGAATGATAAGTTAGATTATTTTCTAGCTAGAGATTATAGTCGTAATGATCGTGTAGGGATAAGTCAATTGGAATCACAGTATGAGGATATATTACAAGGTGAAAAATCTATAGTTGAAATTGAGACGAATAAAGCTGGAGATGTAATTCAACAACAAACTAGTACTGGAAGTGCAGGGAAAAATTTAATATTAACTATCGATATGGAATTGCAAAAAAAAGTTGAAGAAGTACTAACAAAAGAATTAATTTCTGCTAAAAACAGTGGTGGAGGAGAATTTTTAAACAGTGCTTTTGCTGTAGCTATGAATCCACAAACGGGAGAAGTACTATCCATGTCAGGTAAGAAATTAGAAAAAGTGAATGGGAAAACAACGGTTGTGGATCATGCGCTGGGAACTATTAATGGAACTTTTGAAATGGGTTCAGTAGTAAAGGGAGCCACTATTTTAACTGGATATGAGACAGATATTATTAAACCAGGTCAATATCTTCTAGATGAACCAATCTATCTTAAAGGAACGAAAGTTAAAAAATCTTATACAACAATGGGAAGAATAAATGATTTAACGGCACTTCAACGTTCATCAAACGTATATATGTTTAAAGTGGCTATAGGAATGTTAGGTGAAACCTATTATAAAGATATGACATTGCCTATAAAACCAGAGGCATTTGAAACTTTTCGTTATTATTTTAATCAATTTGGCTTAGGAATTCGTACAGGAATTGATTTACCAAATGAATCAACAGGATTACCTGGTAGAAAGTATGATCCTGGTTATCTGTTGGATTTTACTATTGGACAATATGATACCTATACTCCTATACAACTTGTTCAATACGTATCTACGATAGCTAATGGTGGTAATAGAATACAGCCACATTTATTAAAAGAAATCACGTACCCTTCGATCACTCCAAGTGAAATGGAAGTATATGAAACGAAAGAAACAAAAGTACTAAATAAAATAGATATGAAAGAGAGTGAAATTAAACGAGTACAGGAAGGGTTTAGAAGAGTTTATCAAGAACCAGGTGGGACAGCGTATTCGTATTTTGGACACGCTCCTTATTCGCAATATAAAGTAGCTGGTAAAACAGGAACAGCTGAATCATTTTATTATGATCCAATAAAAAAATACCTATATAAGGAAAAACCAACATATAACCTAACCTTAGTAGGATATGCGCCTTATGATAATCCTGAGTTGGCCTTTGCAATAGTCGTACCTAATACAAAAACAGACTCTCATCCCGTGAATCATAAAATAGGACAAGGAATCGTTAAGGCATATTTTGATTTGCAAAAAGAAAAATAGAGTGAAGTAAAAACTTATTTTATAAAAAGTTTGCAATTATTTTTACGAACTTTTGTAAACATAGGCGTATCATTGTATAGCTTAAACTGTTATCAAGCATAAATTTTCCCTTAGGAAGGTTTATGCTTTTCATAACAAAACATTTAAGTTACATAAATCCAGACAAGGTTCATTATCCCTTTTCATATAGTGGAAGCTCCACGTAAATCGTGATTATATCTTTGTTCAGTGAGGCACTTGCACGACCGCCCATCTGTTCCGACAACTTCTGGACAATTGATAAGCCAAGTCCTGTATTTTTGCTTCTTGCTTTGTCTGCTGTATAGAAACGGTCAAACAAGCGATCTATTTCAATATCGCCTGATTTTTTCACGAGATTTGTAAATGAAACGACTGCATTCTCTTTGTTTTGAATGGCTACTTTAATGGTGCCAACAGAATGTGTCACACAGTTTCGGATTAGATTGTGGACGATTCTAACTGTCATCTCCTTGTCGGCAAATACAAAAACAGGTTGTGTTTCTTCAAGGTGTACGGTTAATTGATTTTCTTCAAAAACAGCGATTGAATCTGCTAAACACTCGGTTACGAGGTTGGTCAAATTGAGTTGTTTTATATTCGGTTGAGATTCGGCATTTAACAGGTAGGAATATTCAAAGAACTGTTCAATTAGATTCCCCATTTCATTAGCGTGTTTTTGGGCAATTTGTAATTGCTTTTGTTGTTTATCAGACAGCTCTCCTTTTTCCATAAGCTGCTGGTACTTTTATAGGGAAGCATAATATCAAGTAAAATTAAGTCATACATATGGTTTTTCATTTTTAGCACCAGTTTGAACGGGATAAAAAGGAGGCAATAGATGAATACGATCTTAATAATTGCGCCTAAATCGAAAGGTTTTGTAATATAGTCATCCGCACCAAGCTTTAATAAATCTATTTTTGTGCCAATCATATCTTTAGCAGAAATGATGATAACAGGGACACCAGAAAATGAACGAACTTCTTTGAGATAACGAGGATGTTAGCTGAAGCACTAACCGATGCAAACTATAAAGTAAAGACAGCCAATACTGGCATAGAAGGCATGAAGACGCCCACTTCTTCGTACTTGGTATCTTTGGGAATAATTTTAATTTTCTTTCTTTATGATTAAGTATAAGATAATTCATTTTGTAAATGTAAATTTATTAATATATAAAACTTTTATAATTTGCTCAATTGTAACTCGTTCGATATGATTAACTAAAAATAGTACAACAACAGAATAAATAGGTAGTAAAGGAGTAAAAAAATAGAATATGCGTAAGAATAAATTTGTAGTCACCATGCTTTTGTTGAATATTTTTATTGTTTTCGTAGGTATTGGCTTGATTATTCCAATCATGCCGACCTTTATTAATGAAATGCATCTTACTGGTAGTATTATGGGCTATATGATGGCAGCATTTTCGTTGACGCAATTCATTATGTCGCCATTTGCGGGCAAATGGATTGATCGTTTTGGAAGAAAAATTATGATTGTAATAGGGCTGTTTATTTTCTCACTTTCTGAACTTATTTTCGGTATGGGAAAGAGTGTAGAAGTTCTATTCTTATCAAGAATTTTAGGTGGTGTCAGCGCGGCATTTATTATGCCAGGGGTAATGGCATTTATGGCTGATATTACTACCGTTGAAGAGCGTCCAAAATCAATGGGTTATATTTCTGCTGCCATTAGTTTAGGGTTCATTATCGGTCCAGGTATTGGTGGACTCATAGCGGAATTTGGTGTTAGAGCACCGTTCTATTTTGCAGCCGTCATTTCATTTATTGTGGCTATCATTTCATTGATCGTTCTTAAGGAACCATTAACGAAAGAGCAGTTAAGTGAGAGAGCTGCTGTTAGTGCTAAGAGCAATTTCTTTAAAGAAATTATGAAGTCTTTCAAACCTATGTATTTAATCGCATTCGTTATTGTATTTATATTAGCATTTGGTCTTTCAGCGTATGAAACGGTATTTAGTCTATTCTCTGATCATAAGTTTGGGTTTAATCCAAGAGATCTCGCGGTTATTCTAACAGTTTCATCACTCATTGCAGTTATTGCTCAAGTGTTCTTATTCGATAGAATGGTAAATGTAATGGGGGAGAAGAGACTTATTCAGCTTTGTTTAGTTGTAGGTGCCAGCTGTGCTGTTATTTCAACCGTTATTGGGCACTTCTGGATTATTCTATTGAACACTTGTCTTATTTTCTTGGCGTTCGATTTATTGCGCCCAGCATTAACAACTTTCCTTTCGCGGATGGCTGGTAGTGAACAAGGATTTGTTGCAGGGATGAATTCTGCTTATACAAGTTTGGGGAATATTATAGGTCCAACTACAGCAGGGATCCTGTTCGACATAAATATTAACTTCCCATATCTGTTTTCAGGATTAATACTAGTGATTGGTTTAGTCATCACTGTATTTTGGCGTGAAAAGCAATTTGTGAAAACGGCAAACCCTCCTTTAGATTTCTAAAAGAGGGTTTGCTTTTCATTTAAAGATAAGAAAGTATAAAATTTTTGCGCGATGTCTAGCNNGACTTCACCATCCTCCCTACGATAAGTCAACATCAAATCGCTAACCGCTCTTCGTGTTTCCTTTATCTCAGTCGGAAGGCTCCAGTCCATACGGAGCTAAACGGGCGCTTGCGCTTTTCTTTTGATAGGGATTTTCATAAAATAATGCAAGTTAAACACAACATTGACATTAACTGAATAGTATGTAATTATTAAATTAATTAACGGAAGGGAAAAGGTATCTAATACAATGAAGTACTAATCTTATCTAATTAAACAGTAAATCTAAATAATTTTTTAATGGGAGTAACGGGATAGCTCTATCCAAACTGTCTAAGTCACTTGTTTTTATGAATAAGTAAGACGGGGGTAGTCTGTACATTTGAGCCTATCAAGAACCCATTTGAATTTTTGAAAAGATTATGTTTAGAGATGAGATTCGTTCGTTCATTTATAGGTACTAATTTCTTACGCGTATACTTTTTCTGTTTGTGTAATACAGGTGAAGTATGTTTAATTTGTGTATAAACGATTAGTAGCGGACGGACTCTCTCTAGCCATTAGAGGGGGTTTTTTTATGTTGTTTTTAAAAGCAAATGAGTTGAAAAAAAGTTATGGTGATCGTGATATTTTATCAAATGAGTCATTATCTATCTACAATCATGATTGTATCGGTTTAGTTGGGAAGAATGGAGAAGGCAAAACAACATTGCTTTCGATATTAGCAGGTGCTCAGGAATCTGATTCTGGACACATTGAAAGATATGGGACAGTTGCTTATATTCCTCAGTTAGAGGAAACAGAGCAAGAGGTGAGTGCATTATTAGCGAGTAAATGGCATTTACCAGATGAAAGTCAAGACATGGTTAGTGGTGGCGAACGTACTCGAAGAAAAATAGCAGCGGCATTAACTTCTAATGCGAATGTTCTCATTGCGGATGAACCTACAAGTCATTTAGATGTTGTGGGCATTGAACAACTTGAAAAAAATTTGCAGTCTTTTCATGGAGCTATTTTGCTAACTTCACATGATAAAGCATTCTTAAATAAACTGTGCACGAAAATTTGGGAAATCGATCAAGGAAAACTTACCGAGTATGAGGGTAATTACGACGAGTATTTGAAACAAAAAGATCAACTTAGAGAAAGAGGACTTAAAGAATACGAAGAGTATGTTCAAGAAAAAAATCGTTTAATAAAGTCTGCTCAAAACCTCCAAGCTAAATCGCATGGCATTAAGAAAGCGCCAAGTCGGATGGGGAATTCAGAAGCAAGACTTCATAAGCGTAGTTCTGAGCAGATAAAATCGACATTAAATCGTTCAGTTCAAGCGATCGAAACGAGAATTGAGAAGTTAGAGAAAAAAGAAAAACCAAAAGAAGAAGCCGCAATCATTTTTGATATTTCAGAATTTCCTTCTTTGCATAGTAAACGAGTCATTCAGTTTAATGGGTGCTCATTGAACATCAATTCTACTACGTTAAAAGAACATATTTATGGAGATGTTCCGTTAAAAAGTAGACTGGCAATTATCGGACAAAATGGTTCAGGTAAATCGACTTTATTAAATAAAATCATCGAACGGTCGTCTGAATTGACGGTTGCAAAGCCAGCAAAGATAGGCTTCTTTGCTCAACAGCAAGAAAATTTAGTCGACAATAAAACGATACTAGAAAATATATTAGAAGATAGCCCGTACAATCAATCATTTATCCGAACCGTTCTATCAAGATTAGCTTTCAAACGAGATGATGTTTATAAGCAAGTTTCTGTATTAAGTGGTGGAGAAAGAATGCGCGCTTCATTAGCTAAAGTGTTTTTAGGCAATTACAATGTATTGATTCTTGATGAGCCTACAAACTATTTAGATATTAGTACGAAAGAAGCTTTAGTTGAGGTTTTGCAGGCGTATCCAGGGACGATTGTATTTGTTACACATGACCGTTCATTAGTACAGTCACTTGCCACTCATACTCTTTCATTTGAAGAATCAAATCCGAGAGTAAGGGCTACTAATCATCAGCGGACAAACAAAAATAAAGCAGTTCAACACCAAGAGGATGAACTGCTTGCGATAGAAGTACAAATTATTGATGTGCTTGGGAAATTGTCGGTTGCTGCAAATGAAGCAGAAAAGCAGGAGTTAGATCAGAGATTTCAACAGTTATTGAAAAAGAAAAAGCAGTTAAAAAGCTAATCTTCTGATATTATTTGCATTAAAAGATGGAAAAGCATAAAATAATGACAAATACAAAAGCGTTGAGAAGGAAAAGTAAATAGGGCAGTATTTGATAGAGAGCTTCTGATGGTGGAAATGAAGTAAATGAACCCTGTTGAAAATGACCTTTGAGCTTCGTACCGAAAGCGATGAGCAAGTAGACTACGACGAGATCGGCACTCGTTACAACAGCAGCAGTATCCCAACAATACACTTGGCGTACTGATTGAGGCAAATAGTGTGAGCTATTTGTAAATGTAGGTGGTAACACGGGAGATACTCGTCCTAATCGTAATGATTAGGGCGTTTTTTTATGCAAAAAAAAGGAGGAATTTATTATGACAATTGTTATTGGAGGAGCATGGCCATACGCAAATGGTTCCTTACACTTAGGACATGTCGCATCACTACTACCTGGCGATATTCTAGCTAGATATTATCGGCAAAAAGGTGAGAAAGTGTTGTATGTTTCTGGTAGTGATTGCAATGGAACACCAATCTCAATACGAGCAAATCAAGAGCATACAACGACTGAAGCAATCGCTAATCGCTACCACGAAGAATTTCTAGAATGTTTTCAAAAGCTGGGATTTTCCTATGATTTGTATACGAGAACGGATGCCAAGCATCATCATGAATCAGTCCAGAAAATATTTCTGCAACTTCTTGAAAACGGCTACTTATACAAAAGAAAAATAGAGCAAGCTTATTGTGAATATGATCATCAATTTCTGCCTGATCGATTTGTAGAAGGCATCTGCCCTAATTGTGGAGCAAAAGCGAGAGGTGATCAATGCGATCATTGTTCTGCTATATTGGATCCGCTTGATTTACTGGATAAGCAATGTAAAATTTGTGGCAAAGAGCCAATTATAAAGGAAACGGAGCATTATTATTTTTCATTTAGTCAATTTCAACAGCAGCTAGAATCTTTAGTTGCGCATGCTGAAGTTGAAAAGCGATGGCGTGAGAATGCGATTTCATTAACGAAAAGGTACTTACAAGAAGGTCTGCCTGATCGAGCGGTAACTCGTGATTTACCAAATGGCATCGATGTTCCAGTAGAAGGATTTGAAGGAAAGAAAATTTATGTTTGGATAGAAGCTGTTGCAGGTTATTTAACAGCGAGTATGGAGTGGGCTAAACAAAATGGGGAAAACATAGATGATTTATGGAACGAGGAAACGATATCTTACTATGTTCATGGTAAGGATAATATACCGTTTCATTCGGTCATTTGGCCAGCTATTCTTCTAGGCATTGAGAGTCCGACTTTGCCTACACATATAATCTCAAATGAATATTTAACGTTAGAAAAACGAAAATTGTCTACAAGTCAAAAATGGGCGGTTTGGGTTCCTTATATATTAGAAAGATATAATCCCGATTCCATTCGTTATTTTCTAACAGTGAATGCTCCAGAAAATCGCGACACTGATTTTTCTTGGAGAGAATTCATTTATAGTCATAATGGCGAATTATTAGGGGCGTATGGTAATTTCGTAAATCGAACGCTAAAGTTTATTGATAAATCTTTTGAAGGTCATATACCTCAAGGTGAGATTAATAAACATATACAAGAGCGAACAAAAAGACTTTATGATGAAATAGGAGTACAAATTGAGCAAGGACAATTCAAACAAGCATTAGAAGATATCTTTAAATATATTAGGGAAGCCAATCGCTATTTTGATGAACAACAGCCTTGGATTCAAGTGAAGGAAAACGTAAGAGCAGGCAATGATACATTAGCTACTTGCGTGTATATCATTAGCAATTTAGCTCAATTACTCCAGCCATTCTTACCTTTCTCAACAGAGAAAATACGACAAATGTTACAAATTAAAACTATTGAATGGCAGGAACAAACAATATTACCTGTTTTGATTCATACTGTAGAAACCTTGTTTGAACGGTTAGATGTAAAATTAATAGATGAAGAATTCAATCATTTAGTGAATTCTTCTAAATAATAGTAATTGAGAAAACAAAAATGAAAAGCCCTTCTGATTGGAGGGGCTTAGATTCGAGTAGTTTATTTATCCCGTTCAAA
>NZ_JBALMO010000107.1:3048-3320 GCF_036963345.1 Bacillus sp. JJ722 | reverse complement strand
TATATGGATGATAGAATATTGAATGGTTATCATATCAATCAAAATTTCTAACTCTATACTATTCACTATCTTACTAAAAGAATAGAAATAATGCGAAAAGATTACCTCCATTTTTTTTGAAGGTGGAAAGCAATGGGTTCAAAGTAACCGTAGTTTATATGATGAAAACGGTTGGCAAAAAAAGGACTAATGTGTTAATCACATTAGTCCAAGAAAAAAGTTCGTTGCGTTGTTATAAAACGAGTACTTCATCTTTTGTGCGGTGTCTAGCT
>NZ_JBALMO010000107.1:0-2931 GCF_036963345.1 Bacillus sp. JJ722 | reverse complement strand
GCTGGCCGATGAAGCTGGAAAATCGAATCGCTTACACCAGCTCTTCGTATTTCCTTTATCTCAGTCGGAGGGCGAAAGAAGATACGGAGAAAAACGGGCACTTCCGCTTTTCTTAATTTATGCTTTTTGAGATCCGTATAATTTGTAAGCCCCATGCATAGTTGGTCCAACGTATTCATTTAGCTTCCAAGAATGGCGAATCGCTTCTGTAATGAAGTCTTTCGCAATTGAAATCGCTTCTTCTACAGATTTTCCAAGTGCTAATTGAGCTGTAATAGCTGCTGCAAATGTACAACCTGCACCATGTGTATAAGAAGTTGGGATTAAATCATTTTCAATAATGATATGTTCTTTACCATTATATACTAGATCGATCGCTTTTTCTGTTCCATGCAATTTGCTTCCGCCCTTAATCACAACATATTTCACACCAAGATCGTGAATTTTTTCAGCTGCTTTTTTCATTTGTTCAACTGTTGTGATTGTTTGCATACCAGCAAGTTGAGATGCTTCGAACAGGTTCGGTGTCGTTACTGTCGCAAGAGGAAGCAATGCTTCTCTGTACGCAATTGTATGTTCTGGGAATAGCACTTCATCTTCACCTTTACATACCATTACCGGATCTATTACTACGTTTTGAAGATTGTGTTCTTTAATTTTTCGAGCCGCTAATTCAATAATTTCAACTGAACCAAGCATTCCTGTTTTCAATGCATCTACACCAACAGAAAGAATCGTTTCTAGCTGTGCTTCAACTGTAGATGTTTCTTGTGGAAATACTTGATGATGCCAGTCGTCTTTGGGGTCCATAGCTACAATAGTAGTTAATGCAGTCATACCGTACACACCAAGCTCTTGGAAAGTTTTCAAATCCGCTTGTATACCTGCACCGCCGCTTGAATCGGAGCCAGCAATTGTTAAAGCTTTTTTCATTGTCATATGAATCCTCCTAATGCAGTTCGATAATTGTGAACTAATCAACATCTATTTTGAATACACTTGAAAACGCGTTATGGAAAATCTGTTAATTAGTTTGTGTCTTTAAATAAGAATATAATAATTAAGTTTATATGTACAAGATTTTAATTTGCTGAATATAAAGTAAAAAAGAGGTTGTTCAATTGAATGAACAACCTGCTTTTATTAATGTTTAACGGCTACAACAAGTACTTTTCCTAAATCCATTTCCTCTTCATACTTACTTGCCTCGGATGAACTTAATCCTAGGTTTGTCATTTTGGATCGTAGCTCGTCTCCACGTGAGCGAAATACGTTACCCATTGAATCTAATAATCCTTGTTCTTTAACGCCTACTTCTTTTGTATTAGTGATTTCTGTTAGATGTTCTGAACGATCTTTATCGTGGGCAAAAATGTAAATATCATTTTTGGTATAACCGGTGGCTGTTAATACATCAATTTTCTCTTTTGCTTGAACGCCATTTTCTACAACGTGAACTTGATACATCAAACATTCCTCCTAATTATTATTTTATCCCTTTTTGTCGAATGGTATGGTCTCGATGTGGGTAGCGCATCCATGCTAATATATAGCCGCTAATGGGGAAGATAAAACCTCATTTCTGAAAAAAAGTCTTCTGAGGTGTTTAACGTTGCCTACTAATTTCATTGAACAATTAGAGAATAAAGAGGATTTACGATAAAATGAAAAGAGATAGTTTGAAAGGTAGAGGGTACAATGATTTTACCGAATAATATACATAGTTCGTGGAAGCCGTTTTTAACATCTAAAATATTGGATGAGCTGCATATAATTGAACAAGAAATTGGGTCGAACTATAATCCAAATCCAGAACGA
The DNA here is from genome assembly GCF_036963345.1 of Bacillus sp. JJ722. Lineage (NCBI taxonomy): Bacteria > Bacillati > Bacillota > Bacilli > Caryophanales > Bacillaceae > Bacillus > Bacillus sp. JJ722. The sequence continues at coordinate 1,113 of NZ_JBALMO010000107.1, read as the reverse complement.
ATTTTACGATTTCTTACAACAGATTTAGATAAAGTAAAAGTTATTTGGCTCGGGCAAGATGTTTATCCGATGAAAGGAGCAGCAACAGGCAGATCATTTGAAGTAGGCGGATTGGAAAGTTGGAATGGTCCATTTCGACAGGTGTCCTTGAAAAACATTGTCCGTTTGCTGTATAAAAACTTCAATCATATTGAGGATTATAGTGATATTAAGTCATTTCAGTCCATTAAGCCTGAAATTAGTTCTGGTAGTTTTCCTATTAAACCACCTCATCTATGGTTTGATGATTTAGAGCAACAAGGGGTTTTGTTCTTAAATACTTCTTTTACATGTGAGACTGGCAAGCCGAATAGTCATAAACATATTTGGGCTCATTTTTCTAAGCAAGTACTGGCTTATATTTCTACATGCAATCCAAATATTCGTTGGTTCTTATGGGGAAAAGAGGCGATTAGTAATAAGGAGTTCATAGAAAAAGGATATTTTTATGAAAGTCGTCATCCCATGATGTGTAGTGTTAAATATCCAGATGATTTCTTGAAGTTTCAAGGGTTTGAACAGACAAAAAACGACATCCAATGGGTGCGTTGACGAAAATTTTCGTCAATGTTTCACATGAAACATTATTTTCTGACAATTCGAATCGGCCAATTGAAGCTAAGGTTTCATTTTATGAAAGAGAGAATAAAAGGGGACATGGAAAATAAACAAAGAATTAATTGTGTGAAGTGTAAACATTATTTTGTAACATGGGATCAGCATGCACCAAAAGGTTGTAAAGCATTTGGATTTAAATCGATACAACTACCTTCTATGATTGTTTTACAATCTTCTGGGCAAAATTGCATGAAATTTGATGAGAAAAAATGACTAGAATGATTCTGAATCGTACATTATGATATAGGAAGAACTTTAATAGAACACTAGAGGTGAATAGAATGGAAATCTCATCTGATAAAGTGTTGAATAAAATGGAAGAGCTTATACAAAGAGCTAAGACAGCCTCAACATTTGAGAAAAAACAAAGCTATATATTAGCTATTAAAGCATTATGCGAAATAATGTCAGAAGAAGAAGGAAACATGCAGGTAAGAGCGCAGCCTGTTCAAGAAC
>NZ_JBALMO010000106.1:250-40626 GCF_036963345.1 Bacillus sp. JJ722 | reverse complement strand
ACCACAGACAGCATGATAAATAGGGACAACACCTTTTTTAAAGCTGTACGTAATTTCTTCGCTGCACTCATACCAAATTATCCTTCCAAGCACTAAAACTATCAAAAAATTCTTTTTTTGTTAAAATAATCCTAATGATAAGGGTCTTTTCCCTGAATACATAAACCTTATTTACTGGATGGAGATGAATAGTTTTGGCGTTATTGATGATAGTACTACCGGCTTTTATGATTTTCTTTGCTGGATTTTTAGGACAAAAGCTAATCGGTTTTGATATCCGATCGGTTTCGAAAGTCGCATTATATATTATGTCTCCTTTTCTAGCATTTCGGACATTTTATGTAAATGAATTAACAATGGAATATTTTTATATCATTTTATTTTGCTTAGCTCTTTGTTTCGTTCTTATGATCGTTGTCTGGATAACGGCATATTTTACAAAAGCAAGCAAGCAGCAAATGTCCGCAATGATGCTTGGAGGAGCATTCATGAATAGCGGTAACTACGGGGCACCTATCGTACTGTTTGCTCTTGGTAAGGTAGGCTTTGACTATGCCGTCATTATGATGGTATTTCAATCTTTCTTAATGAATACAATCGGATTGTTTTTCGCTTCACTAGGTGGTGAAGAAGAAGCATCAGTGAAAGAATCCTTTCGCCGAGTGATCCGTATGCCCGTTATTCATGGTGCTCTTGCGGGGATTCTATTACAATTATTATCTATTCAGATTCCGAAACCATTTATGGAGGCCATCTCTTTAATTGCAGATGCCTCGATTCCAACTGTCATGCTCGTTCTTGGTATGCAATTAGCTGTGATCGCAAATAAAAGAGTAGCCTATCGTTACGTTTCATGGGTAACGCTTATTCGTATGATTGCGTCACCTATAATAGCTATTTTGATTGTATCTTTTATGCCAATCTCAACATTGTTAAAAAATGTGTTAATTATACAAGCAGCCATGCCTGCCGCCGCAAACACCACAATGTTTGCGATTCAGTATGGAACAGAGCCTGATTTAGTTTCCTTTACAACACTGATTACAACACTTTTAAGTATAGTCACAATCCCAATTGTGCTTTTTTACTTAGGTGTATAAGCACTACCAAACTAGCAGTTTTACGTCACATAAGGAAGAGATGAATGATTTATCTCTTTTTATTTGTTGCTGGAATTTCACAAGGAACCAATGCGGGTACTTGGGGCACGACTTTTAAAATCCCGCAAAAAGGAAAGAGGGCTGTGTTCAAAAGATTTATTCAATCTGTTGAACACAGCCCCGGTAATAGATTTACCCACTTTTCTATACATACTTTAATTTGTCTGGATTCACTATATAATAAATCACATCAATTTGGCCCTTTTCTACTCCAAAGCTAATCACTGCTTGTATTCCACTCGAATTTAGTAACGCCAATCCCCTTTATCCATTTACATTTATTATTTGAAATGAATACTTTTCTTTACTGCTGTCAAATTTACTAATGAGTGTAGCCAATAAACGATATACTTTTTCTCGTCTATGTATAGGGCGTAATGCTGCAACAACCTTGCCCCCACCTATAATTACAATACTCTTCATCAAAGTCCCTCCTTCTCCCTTATAACGAAATTGCTCATTTACTTGTGACACTTTGTGAGTACCTATCGTAGCGATATTCTGCAATTCACTTGATCTTATAATTTCCTAAACAACAAAAAAACGAAGTGACATTCTCTCTTCGTTTCACATGGAACCAATTCATACCTTAATAAAACTGTCTAATGTATCGATTTTTATTCCCTAATGAAATCATTGCTGATGCAAATATAATCGACAATATCGGAACAATACTCGAGTAGAAGAAAGAATTTATATCGAAAGCAATACCAATCGTCAACAAGAATAATCCATGTGCTACATATATGATGAAACTGATTGATCTTAACGAACTATAGATCGGTCGATTTCTTAGCTTTACATCAATCAAAGCCGGACTAAAATCAGTCCGACTTACTGTAATCAGCTTGTAAAAACGGAAGCAATACTTTAAAGCTTGTTCTTTGTTCATTGCTTGTCACTTGAATAGAACCACGATGTGATTCAACAATGCCTTTGGCAATAGCCAACCCTAAACCCGTACCTCCCGTTTCAGTGGATCTAGATGTTTCCACTCGATAAAGTCTGTCAAATAGTAAAGGAATTGCAGCCTGAGGAATAGGCTCTCCAATATTAAGTATATCAACGGATGCGAACTCACCTTCACGATCCATGATAATTAAAACATCCGTACTTTCCCTTCCATACTTCAGAGCATTGGAAATGATATTTTCAAAAACCCTTACAACTTTATCAGGGTCAGCTTTCAGCATTAATTTCGTTTCTCTCTCCTCCAAATCAATACCTATGCCTCGCTTACCTGATTCAGGTAAAAATTGAGCGACTAATTGTTTCATTAGCTCATTAAGATTAAGTGTTGTTGTATAAAGTACTAAATCATCATTTTGTAATTTCGTATATTCAAACAGGTCATTAACCATCCGGTTTAACCTAATAGATTTTTCATAAGCTATATCTACATAATACATAAGCTCAACTTCATCTTTATAATGGTTTTTTTCAATTAATTGCAAATAACCAATCATAGACGTTAACGGCGTCCGTAAATCATGAGATACATTTGTAATTAAATCATTCTTCAAACTACTTGCTCGTTTTTCTTCCTTAATGAAATAATCCAGTTGCTTTTTCATTAACTCGAGATTCTCGAAAATTTTCAAAGGTATTTCGGCAGAATCATTTGGAAAATCTACTTCAAAGCGGCCTTCAGACAATTCCTTCGTCACATGCTCCACTTGGTACACATACAAAACAAATTTACGAATCAGCACCATGAAATAAACGAATAAGAAGAATATGAGAAGGATAAGAATAGCAGGATATAAACCATATTCATAATAAAAATTCCGCATGACGAAACCCACAGCTCCCGTAGCTGATGAATTCCTGTATATAGCATATAAAATTAACAGTAAAACACTACTTGTAGCAGCAGACAATAACAAGCTATTTACGAAAACTAGGAACAATCTTCCGTAAAGAGAACCGAGTAAATTATTTCTCAATTTTATACCCAACTCCCCAAATGGTCTTAATCACTTTATAGCCTAGTTCTTTTTCCAATTTGTCACGAAGATTGCTGATATGCACCATGATGGTGTTGTTAGCATTGATATAAGCTTCCTTCCATACTAACCGATATAATTCTTCTGCACTGTATACCCGCCCAGGGTTGGATGCAAGAATAGACAGAATGCTAAACTCTTTTGCCGTCAGTATGATTTCTTTACCTGCCGCTTTCACAGTATGCGACTGTTGATCAATTTCCAAATTATCTATTAAAATATGGTCATTTTTTTGCCTTTCGCTATATTGGTAAACTCTTCGTAGCAATGTCTTGACCCTTGCTACTACCTCCAACGGATTAAATGGCTTAGTCAAATAATCATCTGCTCCACTCATTAAACCACTAATTTTATCCATATCCTCTGATTTAGCTGTGAGCATCAAAATAGGCACAAGGCTATTCCTATCACGCAACCGTCTACACACTTCCATACCATCCATAACAGGCATCATCAAATCAAGGATGAGTAAATCAATTGTTTCTCGTTCCATCAAATCCAACGCTTCTTGCCCATTTGATGCGCTATGAATAAGGTATCCTTCATTTTTTAAATATATTGAAATTAAATTAACAATTTCATGATCATCGTCCACTACCAGAATCTGTTTCAAGGCTGTCAGTCCCTTCTCAGTTATCTAATATAATTACTGAACCTTCCTAAAAATTATATCATACAGCATTTAGCCTCCATAGGTGATTCCTGCACTCAATAAGGCCGTAGCATCCTCGAAAATAGCCTCATCGGTTGAATCGAAAACAAGAGCAACCAAATGTCTACCATCTACTTTAATAGAAGATATTAAACATCTCCCAGCCTCATCTGTAAATCCAGTCTTGATGCCATTTACACCCTCAAAATAGTGAGCAGTTTCCGGATCCAATAATTGATTCGTATTTTTAAAGGTTGCATGCTTACTTTGATAAGACTGTTTCGAAACAATTTCCATAAATCCTTCTTGTTTCATAGCCGCTTTTGTAATAATAGCCATATCATAGGCAGTCGTGTAATGATTATTATTATGAAGGCCGTTCGGGTTTACGAAGTGAGAATGTTTTGCCCCGAGCTCTTCCGCATACTCATTCATTTTATCCACAAATGCTGCCGTTGCTCTTTTATTATTCAGTTCTTCGTTTCCCTCAATCTTTTTACCAATATGAATGGCAATGGTTCTTGCAGCATCATTCCCTGAAGGTAGCATCAAGCCTGCTAGCAAATCTCTCAATGTATACGTACGCCCTCCGACTAAATACGCGGTACTTTCCCCTTTCACGCTCGTATTGACTTCATCACCAACTGTGATTTCTTCGTCTAAATCTCCATGTTCCAAAGCTAGTAGAGCTGTTAAAATCTTTGTAGTGCTAGCAGGATAAATACGTTCATTGGCATTTTTCTCATACAATATCGTTCCATCTTTATCATCAATAAGTAAAGCCACTCTTCCTGTTAAATCTAAATTCGATATTGCTATGTCCTTAGTTTTTTCAGCATGTCTAGGTGAATTTAGCGTTACATTTTGAATACTAATTCTTTCACCGTATTTTTCATAGCCCCAATAACAGGCAATAATCGTTATCAATATAAATAGTGCAATAAGATTTTTCTTCATTATAACGACCCCTAAATGTCAGTTTGTATACTGTCATTGTACAAATCAACTTTAAAGAGAAACGAAAGAAAATCTTAAGAAATGCTTAAATATATAACAAAAAAAGTTAGAAAGGCAATATGTCTTTCTAACTTTTCGGAAATTTTATTTTGCTGTAAATGATACACTACTTGTTTTAGCCCAGTTGTTTACTGGTACTACATTATATTTCACACCAGATTTCAATGTACCGTTTGTTACATCAAACACACCTACAACACCTTTACGTGAAGAGAAGCGGTATTGTGCTTGTAAATTACTTCCGTCATTACCTCGAAGTTGTACGCTTCGTCCTGCAAACAACTCCATTTTTGGGTCTTTATCTAATTTGATTTGAATTGATTTATTATCAATTGCTTCAGCTGATTGAATAGTAAGTGGCGCAACGTATTTCGCTACAAACGTTTTATGATCAATGTCCGCCCATGTTGATGAGATTTTATATGTTACACCTGGCTTTAATGTTTGTCCTGCCGGTAGACGGAATTTCGGAGCCTGTCTTCCATCAGCAGCTTGCGTGAAAGGCACATAATTCGCTACAAATTTATCTCCATTGCTACCTGTAACAGTTACACTGCGATCGCGTAATGAAGAAATGATGTCGTAACGTTTTCCATCCTTGTCTCTATTATGTTTATCTAACGCGAACGCTAAATCTCCACGACCATTTCGATAAGCTTCAATGACATTTGCATAGTCAACTACACCGTCTTCTAAAAATGATTCAAGTTCAAATGTATCATTGGTAACTTGTTGTGTGTTTCGAATTTGAAGTTTTTCATCCGTTCCTTCAAAGTATTTCACACGCTGTCCCTTGTAGTTTAATGTATACATGAAGTCATCTTCTTGAATTGTTACAGGCACAATATATGTGCTTTTTGCACCTGTCATTAATCGAGGAACATTAACAATCTCTAAATCCCCATTGAAATTAAAATCTTTTTTAATATTTTCCAAGTTGTTTGGATCTACATCTTTTGCAGCTAATGGTTGATTGAACGTGATTTGTAATGTCATTGTGTTCAATGCTTTTATGTTTGTAATTTTTGCTTCCTGCTGCTCTTGTTCTTTTTTAACAACATGGTTGCTTGAAGCCTCTACATTTAATGGTTGGTTATATGCCATAAAACCAGTTGATATTACAGATACAGCTAGTGCTACAGGTACAATTCGTTTTGTCAATGTCATCACTCGAAATCTCCTTTTATCATATAAGTTATTTATAAACTTATAGTACAACCAACATCTAAACTGCCTATAAAAATATTCTTAAAAAAATATAAAATAAGCAGAAAATTTTTTTAATTAAAACGATAAAAAAGAATCCTATATAAATAGGACTCCTCTATTCTATATTTATGAAGCACCAGCTTCTATAAGAATTTCCTCAATCTCTTTAAACCCATGCTTTTTGGCGTGTTGTAAAGGATTAACTCCATCTTTATCTGGAACATTTACATCCGCTCCATGATCAATTAGCAATTGAACTACTTGCTGCTGTGTTTTGTCTCCATCATTTAAGATGATTGCTTCCATTAAAGCTGTCCAGCCAAGGTTATTTACATGATTGACATCTATTTCAGTACGAGTCAAAAGTTCTTGAATGACATCTACATAACCATGTTCCGATGCTGGAATTAAGGCAGTACCTCCATAACGGTTCGTAATGGTAGGATCAGCGCCGGCATCAATCGTAAGCTTTAGTATCTCCAAATATCCTTCCGCACCTGCATATAGAAAAGGGGTATTTTTCATATTATCTTGGATATTTACATCGGCACCTGCATCAATTAAAACTTTTGCAGTTGTCTGATCATTGTTATACGTTGCAATCATAAGAGCAGTTCGCCCCTGATTATCTTTTGCATTAATATCAACGCCTTCTTTTAGCAACTTGCTTACTGCTTCTGCATCCTTTTTTTCCGTTTTTAGAAATAGTTGTTCCTGCATTTTGTCCATACCTTCTTTCATCATATTATTATTTTCACCTTCATCAGTTTGAACACAAGCCTGTAGAAAGAACATGCATCCTAAAATGATTGGTAAAGCGAACTTCCTCATAATTTCCTTCTCTCCTATTCGTTGAAAAATATTTAGACAGGAAAGTCAGCTAGTCTATTAAATACGGATATGAGAATGATTATTTAGACGTTAAAGCGATAACCGGCTCCCCAAACTGTTTCTAAGTAAATGGGGTTCGATGTATCATTTTCTATCTTCTCACGTAATTTTCTTATATGAACAATTACAGTCGAGACATCACTAGCAGAATCATATCCCCATATCCTCTCAAATAGTTGCTCCTTACTTAAGACTTGATTAGGGTGTTGTACGAGGAAGCTTAACAAATCAAATTCTTTTGTCGTAAATGGAATTTCCTTTTCATTTACAAAAACTTTACGGGCTGATTTATCGATAAATATCCCATGAACTAAAATAGTATTCTTATCTGTTTGACCACCAGACAGGCGTTCATAACGTGATAAATGAGCTTTTACTCTCGCAACCAATTCACTTGGACTAAACGGCTTCGTTATATAGTCGTCTGCCCCTAATCCTAGACCTCGAATTTTATCAATATCTTCTTTCTTTGAAGAAACGAGAAGAATTGGAATATCGCTGACAGCACGTATTTGTTTGCAAACCTCAAACCCATTTAATCCTGGAAGCATGATATCTAGAATAATTAAATCATACTTCCCGCTAAGTGCCTGCTGAAGACCAGTATCTCCTGCATGTTCAATAGCTACGATAAAATTGTTGATCTCTAAGTAATCTCTTTGAAGCTCAGCAATACTAATTTCATCCTCTATCAACAGTATTTTTTTCACTTTCCTTCACCTTTTTTCTCTACTTTTTTCAATGAAAAGAATATGCTTGTGCCTTTCCCAAATTCACTTGCTGCCCAAATACTTCCTTCATGTTCTAAAACAATTTGTTTCGCAATCGCAAGCCCTAAGCCACTACCTCCTGATTGAGAGTTTCGTGACAGTTCCGCACGATAAAAACGCTCAAATATATAAGGCAAGGCTGAAGGTTCAATACCCGATCCATTATCAGCTACTTGTATAATCACCTTATTAGGTTTCTCAAGAAGTGATATCGTAATTTCTTTATATTCTTTATCCATATATTTAACACAATTGCTGATGAGATTAGTCAATACACGTCTTAACTTCTCTCGATCTGCCTTTACGTAAAGAGGATGTACTGGAGAATGATATTTAAAATAAATACCGCTTTCAACTAGATCAAGATTCGTTTCTTCTATATAGTCGTTCATATATTGGTGCAGAGCAATCGTTTCAAAGTTAAAGGGAATTTTCTTCAAATCCAATTTAGAGAATAAAAAAAGCTCATCTATTAATGAATCCATGTCTTTTGCTTTTGTATATATGGTAGTTAAGTATTTATCCATTTTTTCTTCCGTATTGGCTACACCGTCTTTTATCCCTTCCACATAGCCTATAATAGACGTTATAGGTGTCTTCAAATCATGTGAAATATTTGAGAGAAGTTCCTTTCTATTCTCTTCGTATTGTAGCTGCACTTGTATGGACTCCTTTAACTTTATTCTCATTTCTTCAAACGTTCGATTTAACTGCCCGATTTCATCTTTCGAAGCAGAGCTGATTTGAAAGTCAAGATCTCCGGACTTAATACGCTCCGCACCCTCTTTAATAGTTGAAATAGGTTTGATAATACTTCTGGAAACCAAGTAGTTCAATAATCCAATAATCATGACGAACAGTAGAAGTAACAAACTAAATAGTATCGGGAATAACTCTCTAGTTAGCTCAGCATATGAACTTACCTTTCTAAGTACAAACACACTTCCTTCCGATTGATTAGAGAAATAAAAATCAAATTTAACATACGTGTAAAAAGCCTCTTCAATCCTAATGGTATCCCGTGTATTAATATTCGTCGCTTCAAATTTAGGAAGAGACTTTAGCAATTTATTTTCATTAAGTTCGGAGGAAGCGTACTCTATATGGCTATCTTTTCTAACTACAATCTCAATATCCTTAGAATCAATCTGTCTAATCTGCTCCTTATTTAAAAGCTGTTCTGGATCGTTTTTTGCTAATAGCTTAAGGTCGAGAAAAGCATTCTCTTCTACAGTTGTCAAAGGTTTCTGTACATATGATTTTTTATAAAAATGCTCGATTGATTTTATATCTCCCGTTATCGCCAAAATAAATAAAAATCCCGCAACTAACAATAGTATTATAGAGATAAGTATCACACCAATGTAAGATAGCAAAAACCTTGTTTTAATCGACATCATCATATACCTCAGGATTCATTTTTTCACATTGTAAATATCTAACAAACTCTCCCAAAAAGAAATAGTAAATTGGAATTAACAGAAACATATCACATAAACATTAAAACATTCTAAACTTTATATAAATTCTTTTTTAGAAAAAACAAAAAGCCTGTTGTTTAAAACAACAGACTACTTATTTTAATAAAACAAGTTCATCATCCATCCCATATACAGTGATGCGATAAAACCGATACTGAATAACAATCCTAAAAAAGCAGGTGCCTTTCTATAAAAGCTAACAATAATCATACAAATAAATAGAAGTGACATAAAGAGTAGTAAAACACCTTGAATAGAAGGAACAAATGATACAAGCTCATTTGAATTGAGCACCTCATACGGAGGCGGCAATGTACCCATGACTCCTGTAAATGAAAATACGATTAACAACAAGATACTTTCTACCTTAATCCACGGTTTAGGATCGAATGTATGTGAACTTGACGCTTTTTTGGCTAGAAAGCCATTAATAAAAGCATACGCAAGTACCGGTATTATACTGATATGTTTAAGTAACAGCATTTGACCGTATGGAATGGACCATGCATTTACATATTGTGCAGGCTCCACAACTTTAAACATGAGAATGAACCCACTGCCAATCACTAAAACTAAGCTACCTATCGCCATAGGAGAAAACCAGCGTAAAAACGCGGACCAATTGCGATAATCTTTAGCAAACCATCCTACCAGTAGTAATACTCCTACCCAAAAGGTAGAGACTAAGAAATGAATAGAATGTGAGATAAAGCCTGTCCAATAAGACAATGAGGCAACATGACCTGCCGACCCCACAGCCATAATCATTGCTAAAAGGAAAATAGCCTGAAGATACTTAGAACCCTCTTTGTAAAAAGTAATCCATAATAAAGTAGCTACAAAAGCAATAAACATCCATGCCTTGCCTACTTTAAAGTCCGTAAGTACCGATATAGTAGCTACTTTAACACCAACATCCCCTGAAAAGTACATAATAATTTTCAGAACTGGGCCGAAAGTGCAAATAATAATTCCTAACGTAGCAAGTAATAAAGCTGTTTTTCGAACGACGATCGTTGGTTTTTTGGATTCAGGAATAAATTGTAGGGCTACATAACCTACTAAAAAAGAAAAAAGAATGTAACTAATTATTTCTGTAATGATAACGAGAATATTCATCTTATTTCTTCTTTTTCAAAAGCATCATGAATCCAGCTACTAATAGTACTCCTAATATAACGATAACTACAATTGTCATCGTTGAAGTACTCTTTGTTTCTTCATTGTCTACTTTCGTTTGATCTTGAACCTCTTTGCTCTCTGTAGTTGATTCCTTTTGATCATCTTTCACTGATTCGTTGTTATTTGAAACATCTGCCTGCTCTGTTTCGACAGAGAAAGGAATCTCTCCTTCAATGGAATGTCCATCTTCCCCAACAATTTTCCATTCAATCATATAAGCTCCATTTTCTAAAGGCGCAGAAAGAGTACCTTTCATTTCTTTCTCATTTACTTCCACCTTAGCCAATGGTACTTCCTTATTATCTATGATTAATTTCATTGTGCTTAACTTTTCAATTTCAGAATCAAATTTTAGAGTAAGCTCTGTTAAATCTTCTTTGATTACTTGTCCCTCACTCGGATTTGACGAAACCAAGCCAGTGTGGGCTGAAGCCATTGTAGGTATTACTAATAGTAATAACAAAAAGGTAAATATGCTTTTTTTCATGTGAATCTCCTTTTCCATTATTTTAGTATTGTGATATAGAAATCCCCGCCATAATTGAATTAGATAAGCCTAAATCTAAAACAGGTTTCCACTATCACCATGAGGTTAACAAAATTGTGGACAAAAGTCCCCCAAAAAGACTCTATTTTTCTAAAATATTTATCAAAATTGTTATAATTCCGCTATTGTCATTTGAATATATTTATGAATGGCAGTAGGAAAAATCGAATCGATGCTTGCACTGGTAAATGAATGAAAGCAAAACGAAAAGGCCTGAGTCCGGAGCAATACCGAGTTCAAGCCTATTACCCACTTCATAGTTGGGATTAAATTAACGAAGAAATCCTTTCACGAAGGAATAAGAAGCTTCGGCGAGCCTGCTTGAACAACCTGACCGTCCTTCATAATAATCACTCGATCAGCAATCGCTCTAGCATCAGCCTGGTCATGGGTGACAAAAATGGAAGTGATAGCAGCCTGCTTTAAAATATCTCGTAGTTCGTCACGGATTTTAATTTGCAAATCAGCATCTAGATTACTGAAAGGTTCATCAAACATGATCAACGATGGATTTGGTGCTATCGCGCGGGCGAGCGCCACTCGTTGCTGCTGACCACCGCTGAGTTCATATGGATAACGCTTTTCAAATCCGGTAAGCCCGACAAGTTCAAGCACTTCCTGCAAACGTGCTTCTTTTTCTCTGCGGTTCAACTTATTTAAACCAAATTTGACGTTTGCTGCCACAGTCATGTGAGGGAATAGGGCATAATCTTGAAACACCATGCCAACACCTCTTTTTTCTGGTTGCACAAATTGGAAATCATCAGTCATGACTTGTCCATTAATGGAAATTGAACCATCATTCGGTACTTCTAGACCTGCAATTAAACGAAGGATTGTGCTTTTCCCACTTCCACTTTTCCCTAGAATTGTAACAATTTCTCCTTTTTCAATTGTAATTGTTACATTATGAATCGTTTTTTCTTTTGCATTTTTATAAGTAAATGACAGGTTATTTAATTCTACATACATTATCTAGACTCCTTTTCCAATACTTTGTGAAATACAATTATGGAGACTCCGCTAATGAGAATTATTAAAATGGAAGCAAGTGCTGCCTCATGGATCGCTTCATCATTAGCATATTGAAATGCTTTCGTTGCAAGTGTATAAAAATTAAACGGTTGTAGAAGCATCGTAAGGGGAAGTTCCTTCATTACTTCAATAAACGTTAAAATAAAACCACCAATAACTGCACCTTTAATCATAGGAAAATCAACTGTAAAAAACGTTCTTGTTAAAGGCTTTCCGAGCAATCTGGATGCTTCTGTAAACTTGAGGCCAATTTTCTCAAAGCCAGAATCAATCGAATTATAGCCGATTGCAAGAAAACGAGTAATGTATGCGAAAATTAGCATTATAATACTTAGGCTGAGCACAATCGGTGTAGGAATACCAATAAATCCATATACAGATTGCAATAAGCGATCAAGTGCTAAAAACAGCGTTAAAACTCCAATAGCAATGACCGCTCCTGGAATAGAATAGCCAAGCACAGTAATTTTTGCGATTACTTTCGCAAATGGTCCTTCTGATAACCTAACAAAATTACCTATCACTAGAGCAATGACGATAATAATAAAGGATGAGATAAAAGAAACATAGATAGAGTTAAAAATTAGCTCTAAAAATTCGGGACTCGCTACCTTTTCGAACGTTAACAACATCCATTGAAAAAGTTGAATAAACGGAATTAAAAACCCTAAAGAAAAAATGAATATCATATAAGCGAATAATCCCCATGCTTTCACACCTGAAAGAGGCATTGGCTCGAGAGGACGTACTTTGGCAGTCGAATAGCTATACTTTTTCCTGCCGCGTAGCAGCTTTTCAATCAATAGTATAACCAATACAATCGTCATTAGAATTCCAGCTAACTTGATAGCCGTGGCAACATCACTCATTCCAAACCATGCTTGAAAAATGGCCGTACTAAACACTTGAATTCCAAAATAGGAAACAACCCCATAGTCGTTCAGCACTTCCAAAATGACAAGACTCGCTCCTCCAACGATGGCAATACGGGAAATAGGTAAAACCACTCGAAAAAACAGTTTAAACGGTCCGCTTCCAAGCAGTCTTGCATTTTCAACGATGGCGGATGATTGATTTTCAAGAAAAGCTTTCGTAATGATATAGACATAAGGGTACAAAAAAATAGTGAAAATAAAAATCGCACCCGGAATATTCATAATATCGAAAAATGCAGGGTTTGCCTTCACATTAAACTGATTACGGAGCGTTGTCTGTATTACTCCAGTATAATTTAGTATGCCATGATAAGTATACGCGCCAATATATGGAGGAATAGCTAAAGGTAGAATAAGTCCCCATTTAAAAAAACCTCTCATAGGAAAGCGATAAGCCGTTACAAACCAAGCAAGGCTAACTCCAATCAAGATGGAAAAAAATCCAGTGAATACGACGATGATTAATGTGTTTTGAATATAGTCTGCTAACAAAAATTCTTTTATATGTTCCCAGTTTTCATTAGGTTTAGTAAACATTTGAGCAAAGATTGATAATGCTGGAAGAAGAATTATTAAAGAGAATACCAGACTCATAATCATCCAACTATTCAAATGAATTTTCATTGCCCGAATCAGTTTTCGTATAACTTTCATTATGCCCTCCCCAATAACTATGAACTCTCTTTCTTGTTTTAAATAATCTTTATTGAAATACAAGAAGGCATCCATGTGAAAAGAGAGAACAAACGATAGGAATAGTTTGTTCTCTCCGAGTATTCTTTACAAGTGGATTATTTCCATCCAACCTCATTCATTAATTTTAATGCATCAGCATTATATTTGCCAAGCTCTGACATGTTAATATCCTGCTCTTTGAATTCACCCCAAGAAGCAAGCAATTCAGAAGGCTTAACTGCTGGGTTAACTGGGTATTCAAAATTTGCTTCTGAAAACTGACCTTGTGCTTCTTCACTAGATAAGAATTCGATAAATTTAATCGCATTTTCTTTGTTCTTTGCATGTTTTGTTACACCAATACCACTAACATTTACATGTGTTCCATCTGTTTCTTGATTCGGGAAGAAAACACCGAGTTGTTCAGCTACTTTTACTTCTTCTGGATCTTCAGAGTTTAAAAGTTGTCCATAATAATACGAATTCATCACGGCAACATCACCTTCACCAGCTACTACCGCTTTTGCTTGATCACGGTCGCCACCTTGTGGATCACGCGCCATGTTTGTAACCATTCCTTGCGCCCATTTTTTCGCTTCATCTTTCCCGTACATAGAAATGAATGATGCAACAAGTGACTGGTTATATACATTCTCAGAAGAACGAATTAAAACTTTGTCTTTCCATTGAGGTTCTGTTAAGGCTTGATATGTCGAAAGATCTTCTGGTTTCACACGATCTTTAGCATAAACAATAATTCGAGCACGTTTTGTGATTCCAAACCATTGATTGTCAACATCACGATAATTTTCCGGAATATTCGCCGTAAGTGTTTCACTTTCTACACTTTGTAATAGACCTTTCTCTTTTGCCCAGTGAAGACGTCCTGCATCCGCTGTGTAAAATAAGTCAGCCTCAGTTGCTTGACCTTCACGTGTAAGACGTTCCATCAATTCATCTTCTTCACCTTTAACAACATTTACTTTAATTCCTGTTTCTTCTGTAAATTTTTCAAAAAGAGCATCATCTGTTTCGTAGTGGCGGCTTGTATATAAATTAACAGTGCCAGCTTCTTTCGACTCTTTCTTGTCGCTTGCTTTCTTGTCATCTGCCTCGTTGTTTCCTCCACATGCTGTAAGAAGGGTTAGCATCAATACTAGCATAATAGAGAAAATACCATTTTTACGATTAACCATCCTATAATCTCCCTTGTTCTGTTAAAAACGTGAATTATTACTAATCTAAATTATAGTGATAATCATTCTCAAGTCAATATTTTTATATTGTTGTTTTGATAATAGAGGCGATTTTAATCTAACTATGAAATTAGACTACTCCATATTAAATAAAGTTATAATGAACTCTTACTCGGTTACGCAATACTAACAAAGAAATTATGAAAGGAGTGTAAAATCACAACCGACCAAAAAGAGCCTGTCTTTTTATAGACGATCCCAAAGATTAAGCCTACTAAGAAAACATAGATATGGCTCCATAAATCGAAAAATACACCTTCATAAATCCAAATAGCGTAGTGTACTATTAGAAATAACAAAGCCGTGATTATATTTGCTTTCCAAAATGCTAGTCGCTTATTAATTTCTTGTAAGATTAAACCTCGAAACACAATTTCTTCGGTAATTCCAACCAAAAGAATACCATTAAGATAACTACTTAAGGATAAATTAAAATTAAATGATTGGTCATTTACAATATATACTTGGAAGGCAAAATATAAACCTAGAAGTAGAGATAGAAAGATTCCCCAGAACAAACCTTTCTTTATATTACTATTCATTTTCAAATACTTGATTGGATTAGCGTGCAAGAAATACTTTATGTATAACCAAACGGGAACTACCCAAACGAGAATCTTAATTAATGCATTTAAAAAAGCAGATGTAACCTCATTCAATGGATCAATATACTGTATTAACCACAATTCTTTAAAAACCCACACAGAATTGAAGATTAATAGGTATATTAATAATGTTTTCACATCATTAACTTTGACCTTACTTTCTAGTTGTAATCTCACTTTGATTATTTCCCTCCTGATTTAGTTATAATTTGGTTATTAAGTTGTTTTTGTCTGAAATACCTTTATTCCTAATCCGACAAAAATAATGCCATTTTAAATCAAATAAGAATTCATGCTGCCACTTCGTTTTGATACCTTCTAATCTTATGGAATGATACAAATAGTACTGTCCTTATCCAAAAAATTCATTTGCTATTTTATTCATTTCATCAGGCTTTTCCACTACCGTCCAATGACCACACTTGTCAATTTCAATTAATCTTGCGTGTGGAATATAATCCAATACATAACTTTTTATTAAATCAGGTGTTAAAATGTCATGAGTACCTTGTGCAATTAAAATAGGGATATTTTTTATTTCATCTAACATATTGGTCAAATCATAATTTTCGATAATATCTTTACTAATTGCATCGTTTACAAATGTATTAATTGACGTTTCTCTTTTTTGTTTTAATGATGCTTCTGAATAAACATAATATTTATCCAAAACTTCAAAGATTTCTTCTATAGTTGAATTTCCTTTTTTGAAATTCTCCTCTAAATTAGAAAGTAGTATTTTATCTTTTTCTGATAATCTTTTTTCTAATTCCTTTTCAAATCTATTGTAACCTTCGTATGTAACACCAATGGCCGCTGTTAAAATTATCTTGTTTACTCTTTCCGGGTAACAAGTTGCATATAGCAATGCAAGCATAGAACCCCACGATTCACCAAATAAGTTGATTTTATCAAGATTTAATTCTTTACGTATGATTTCTAATGACTCTATCTCATCTTTCATAGATTATTTATTATTTAGTAATGGTTGTGATTTTCCACATCCCCTTTGATCATAAAATATTAACTTAAATCTTTGTGATAATGGTAAATTATGAGGAAGAAAAAAACGATGTTCACTTCCAGGTCCACCATGTAAAAAAATAATAGCCTCTCCCTCACCAATACTACTAATATGTAATCCATGAATAAATTCACTATGTAAATCAGTTATTTTCCCTTTAATGTTAATTCCCCCTAACTAGCAGTAAAAAAAACGTCAAAATAACAGCCTTGATCTTCTGCTATTGAGAACTAATAAAGTTATTTAATACAATAGGCGAAAAAAATAATAGCCCCATTTATTTATTCATTGGCATCTCAAAATAAATTTCAAATAAATCATCCATTGTCTCTTTCACAAAATTTTCATCACAATTTCCATTTATCGCTGTATCTAATCTGCCATAAATGATTAGTAATAGACTTTTAGCTTCGGCCTCACTTAATTGCTGAATTTTGTCCTTAATTTTTTCAATCTCTAACATTTAATTTCCTCCTAAGCCCGCCCTTTTAAATTAACAAATATCGAAATATTCCTACATTTCATTATACATGAAATGGAAAAAATGGTACAAATACCTTTATTGTTACTCTAAATCAATTGCAGTTTTGGAATAAAGTTTGATTAAAAAAGGTGTCAAAAAACCATACTCACTAGCAACTACAAAACTCCATTTTGAATAAAGATTAATCAAAATGGAGTTTACTTTTTTAAATGAAGTATGAAATTTTTATCAAAACAGTTTGATCATTTCAGTCAGCCTTATTCAACGAGAATTGATGCAAAGTTTACTTCTCTCCGTCAAGCAATGTTTATTAAAGAACCACAATTACGCTTTCATACGAATAGCTTCACATCCAAAAAGAAAATCTCTGCTTCTTACATCATACATCTAGTCGAAGTTGATTTTGAATTTTTCAGCTAGTACAAAGAACCCACTTAGAACGCTTTTCGTTGATAAATAACAGTGGTAGCCCCCCAAGAAATAACATAGACTGCCAAGACAACAAGTGTCGCTCCTGTATATAAAACCGGGACAGATAAATTAACAATAAAATCAGTTATTGTTGTTAAATGTTCGGCTAAAAACAACACAATCTTCGGTCCTATAAATGCTAAAGTGAGGAAGCTAATCATTACAATCGTTGAAATATGGCCTGGTTTAAGTATATAAAATAATGGAAAGGTAAACGCAGCAAATAGTAAGAATAAGGCACTGCCAATCGCAATATCAGTCATCGTAAACGGTTTATTGAAAGCAAATAATGCTAGACTTGTCACTCCAATTGCTAAAACCATATAAACAATAGCACCAAGATAGCGTGATGCGATAATTTCTGTACGTGTGTAAGGTAAGGAATTTAATAACATGTTTGTCTCTACTTTTTCATCGTAAGCATATGTGTTAAAGGGAATAAAAATACTTGCAATGAGAAAAGTCAAAGCTGGATGTACCCCCATAAATATAAAAAATAAGATAAAAGGAATAAAGATTAATAGTTGTCTTTTCTGTAGTATGACATCACGTCTGATTAAATTAAACATGGTGTACGCCGCCTTTCAAGTAATACATGATATCTTCCAGAGAGGCGCGTTCAATGACAACTGCATCTCCGAAAGTATTATTCACTGCATTAATATTATCCGTTAATGCTTCAAATCCTGTTGATGCACGATGAATATGAACAAAAGCCTTTTCCGTGTCTCGATCCAGAAGATCCATTCCGCCTTTAACGAGCGCATAGTTTTCAGCTACGTCGTGAATGGATTTATGAAATACTAATTCCCCTCTTTGTATTAAAGCTATATAATCTGCGATACGATCTAAATCAGTTGTAATATGCGTAGAGAAGAAAATGGTGCGATTACCATCAACCATTAATTCTTGTAAGAGAACCAACAGCTCCCGTCTAAAAATGGGATCTAAGCCTGCTGTTGGCTCATCCATAATGATCAGCTCTGCATGATGTGATAGTGCTACCGCCAATGAAGCCTTCATTTGCATGCCTTTTGAGAAAGTTTTAATCGCTTTATTAAGCGGTAATTCGAATTGTTCAACATATTGATAAAATAATGTATCATCCCAGCGCTTGTAAGCTGGTCCAACTATACGTTTTATATCTTTTAAATTCAGCCCTTCAAAAAATACATTGCCATCGTATACAAACCCCATGCGCTCCTTGATCGCCTTCTCATGCGTCTTGTAGTCCAACCCGAAAAGCTTAACTTCTCCGGCATCCGGTTTTAATAGATTCATCATCATTTTTAACGTTGTTGACTTACCAGCTCCATTTGCTCCAATGAATCCTGTTACAAAGCCTTGTTTCACTTGTAAATCAATATTTTTAACGGAAAAACCTTTGAAATTCTTCGTTACATTTTTTAATTCAACCACATTTTCCATTCATTTCACTCCTCATATAAAATCTTCAATAATTGCTGCAGTTCATCAAGTGACAGGCCAATTTCTCTGCTATTTGTTATAACCGCACTCAACTGCTCCTCAATGACCTTCAGCTTCTTCTCTCTTATAACCTCTAAATTTTGCTCTGCGACAAAAGACCCTTTTCCGACAATGGAATAGATAAAGCCCGCTTTCTCCAATTCCTCATAGGCACGTTTCGTCGTAATTACACTAACTTGTAAATCCTTTGCGAGATTACGCATGGAGGGTATTGCTGTCCCCTCTTGTAGTTCACCTGATAAAATAGACGATTTAATTTGATTCGTAATTTGTTCATAAATCGGCTCCTTTGAACTGTTGGAAATAATTATTTTCATGCCAAACCCTCTTCTTTATTTTTTTGAAGACATACTTGAAATAATGTCATGTACTGCTTGAATCAGTATAGCAATAACATGAACTGTCATGACCATATTAAAAAATGGAAAGGAATAAGGGGTAATCCATTCAGTAAAGAGCTTCGAGTCCAAAATCCATCTTACTATCCTGGGAATTAAGTTATTACTATCGTTTATGTTTGGCTCTAGGAAAGTTCCATCAACCGCGATAAAAATCATTTGAACAATTAAAAATATTCCAATGATGATCATCCAGCGTTTTGTTAGATTAATATTCTGTGTATTTTCTGTGCCTGTCATTTGAACACTTCTCCTCTCATGCTTCATCATTTAATTTACTAAATTCAAGCCCTCCATAGAGGATAAGTGTAATGGTTGTTACCCTTTCATTAATTGTAATTGAAGACCGATTTACAAATAGTTACTCACAACTTTACATAATGTATATATACTATATTCACATTATATACACACTTAGAATACTGCGCAACCATTTTTTTCAAACGAAAGAAAATTTTATAAATGCTAGTCTAAATACAGTAGAACTGAAGCTTGATACAATCGCATTTACAATAAATTTCCATAATATATTGAAATTGAAAGACCAATTATTAATCCTGCTAAGTAAGGGGTTTGACCCGATTTTCATACAGTGAAAATACCCAAAATAGCTATGTAAAAGATGTTGTATTATTCACCTCTAACTATTTGATCAAATTATCACCATCAGCTTTGATAAATAAAAAACAGAAAGAGCATGTTTTGAAAAAAAGATGTATCAAAACATGCTCTTATTAGATCTGAAAAATTATCAAATATTTAAAATTCTAGTTGTACTAACTTGAGACTGTGTGAAAAGTGATTAATAATCACTTTAAATCCTTAATTTCACGACATAACAAAATCCATTGTTTTGAACAAAGATTGATCAAAACGATGGCTCTCTTTTAATACTACTATTAAACTATCTCACCTGTTACTTTAAGTACAATTCTTCACAATCTTTCTTTCAAAAAAAGGGCTACTGCAGCAATCCTTTGTTCTACAAAAGTACCGTTTGCATAACTACAAAATCCTACATCAGAAAACGCCATTTTCATTGGGGGAATTTTCCGGTATCGGCTGACCTACATCCCAGAATTCGACGATTTCTTATGAAAGTGGAAGATATGGACCACCGCTCCCCCAAGGTCATCTTGCTTTTGCTTTACATGAGAGTGAACCGCAACAATATCACCATCTCCGATAACACGTTTTACTTCAAGGACTTTGTGAGGATTCTTGGTGGTGTTCTCTTCCATTGCGAGCATAAGAGAGTCAGCATCTCCACGGAAATAGGGATTATGATGGCGAAAATCTGGTCCAGTGTACTTATGGTATGCTTCGCGTACTTCCCCTGATGCCACCAGTTGCAAAAACATCACAGACTTCTCTTTTTAGAGAATTCTTCATTGCAAATCATCCTTTCTTTAAAGTGTTACCCTTCTTATGTAATTTATCTATCTATCTTTTAGTTTAAATACATGTTTTCAATAACATGTTTCACTTTTTTTATGTCATGATACGGTTCACCGAAACAAATGTTAAATTGTATTTCTTATTTTCCCTCGTATGTCTATCTCTATTGTTAAATGATCAAACAAACAACTTCTTCAACTCACTCGTAAAATAAGAAATACCTCTTAAATACTCATGTATTCGCAGGATTTCATCCTTTTGCATAGGCCATCGTAGACCAGAATAAAAGATTAGTAGAGCTAAAGGTGAAAGAGGGCATACGTAAATCAAGGAAGCTATAAATCTCCTAATAAACACCATATGATGCACTTATACTCCACATCATCCTTGGTGGCTAAACCTCCCATGTCTCTACGGGTCAAGTGCCCTTTCATTCCTTCGTCATGCCTATCCAAAGGGTGGAGGCCAATTGTGCACCCCTTTAGTGCACTAATAAATCCTATTAATTTTTAAAGCTAATAGGAGTTATTATTGTAGCTTTAAAATAAAGTTTGATTTAAAAATCACGATTAAAGCTTAATTTTTTCACATATGAAAAGCTATCATTTTGAAAAAAGATTGATCAAAACGATAGCTCTCTTTTGTTTTTTAGCACTGATTTTTATAAAAAAGTTTGATTATTTTAATGCTCCTTATTCTACTAACGCACCCGTTAGTTCAACAAGGAGACATCCTTTATTTGAATATCTCGTCTATTTCATTTCTGTCGTAATCTAATATCCAATCGTTGTATTTGTCATAAACATCTCTTATTGTTTCGGGCTAAGTCGCCAATAAATCACAACCCCTGTCATCATAAACGTGAAATATAGTTTTCCTGTTGATGTTGATAAAATTAACCATCTGCATAATCGTTTACGTCAACTACGATATAAATATCATCGTTATGAGAATGCAAGATAGCCCTTTTATATACTCCTTGTAGGCTTAATGACAGGGTTCTTGCTCTAGACCGCAAAGTAAATGTGGAGAAATAAATCCTTATTAGTTTATTTCTCCTCGTTTTCTTCGATTTATTGCCCTATATAGAGAACCTTGAGATATTCAGGTTGCTGAGACTATGTCTTTCACAAAGGCACCAGTTTATTTAACCATTTGTGGTGCTTTCTCTCTTCTGTAAGTGCTTTAATTAATCGAAGATGATATTACCCAGCTTAATTTATTGCCATTACATCCTTGTTTTTAATTGGCGGATTATCGTTAACGAAATTTATCAATAACTGAAAGAGCTTTAGCTGCTCTTGGTAGACATCGGCCATCATTTCCGGATGCCATTGGACAGCAACGATAAAAGGATATTCTGTATGGACAATCCCCTCAATAATTCCGTCTTCCGACATTGCCGCAACTTCAATACCGGACCCAAGAGTATCTATAATTTGGTGGTGAAAGCTGTTGACTTCTATTTCCTCTTTCCCGAAACATTTATATAACACTTTATTTTTATCTAGCTTCACGTTATGAGCAATGCCCCACTTAGGGCCCATATAGCCGTCATGTTTTAGGTCTGTCTTAAAATTTTCATCGATATCCTGAATCAAAGTACCGCCAAAAAATACATTTAATAATTGAAGGCCTCGGCATACGCCTATTATTGGCATCTGCTTTTTGATGGCTTTTTCAACTAACTTCATTTCAAAGCTGTCCCTAATTGGGTTAATGCTCCCTAGCCCCTTTTTATATGGTTGTCCATAAAATTGTGGGCTTAAATCACTTCCCCCTGTAAGCACAAGGCCATCTATTCGATCTAGAATGGAATCCATGTATCCTTCATCATCTATAACAGAAATAGGTATTGGAATCCCGCCGGCATTGACGATACAACTCGGGTAATCCAAGTCAGAAATAACATGATCCTGTGAAGGTTTAAATCTAATTTCTCTTTCTTCAAAAGCGCTAACATAGTTCATAGTAAATCCAATCAAAGGCTTCATGTATTTTGATTCTCCTTTTGCTTTATTCTTTTATATTTCATTTTAGAAAAGAATATAGAAGAAAAATCAAATAAATATGTGAATTTTTACATAATTCATACATGATGTTACGCCTTTTTTTCTTTATCTTCATAAAATAAATGCATATCTGCATCTACCTTCCCAATTTTTAAATATCTCGCTTTATAATCCAAAACGAGTTTCCTAAACTGATTACTTAGGATGAGTATGGAAATAATGTTAATAAACGTTGGAAATGCAACTGTAATGTTCGTCAGTGACCAAACATATTTTTCGGATAAATGAAAAACAGTTATATATACAACAAACAGGAATTCAGGGAATGGGTAAAGAAATTTTAAACAATTTATTAATCTACCTTTTAGCAAGGAGCGATTTCTAAACAGATGTCTGAAGATAATTTCATTGTAAGTGAACCAGCCAATGGATGTTGTTAATGCAAAAAAGAAGATAATGATTGTAATAATATATCTCCCAAAAACCCCAAAAAACGATTCGAATGAATTCAGAGACAGCACTAGACCAGACTGGCCTGATGTCCATTCTCCAGACAGAATAATTACAAATGCAGTTATACTGCAGATAATGGTTGTAAAGAAAACTTCAAAACCACCCCATAGTCCCTGTTTAACGGGGTGGTTAATCTTTGCAACCGAATGAACAATTGGAGAGGTTCCCCAACCGAATTCACTGCTGTAAACGGCCTGTGTAACCCCCATTGTAATAACTTGGGACAGTGTTGCCCCTGTAAACCCACCTAAGGCGGATGTGCCATGAAACGCATCATTTATAATCAATCCAAAGGCAGAAGGAATATTACGGAAATCAGCTACCATGATGATCAAACCGATAATGATATAAGCACTCGTTATAACGGGAATAATAAAAATAAAAAGTCTCCCTATATTTTCTGCTTTACGCCTTATAAATAAAAACACAACAGCTGAATAGAGTATAGAAACAATAAATATATTAATTCCAAATGTTGAACTTATAGCTTTAGATGCAATATAATTTTGGCTTGAAATAAAGATTGTTGAAGTTATACCAATACTAAATATAGCAACCGGGACAAGCCAACTCCTGAAGTTCATTTCTATTCCGATTCCTTTTTCGATATAAGCTGTAGGTCCCCCATATATATTACCTTCTTTATCTTTACTTCGATAATACACCGCAAGTGTCACTTCCGCCGTTTTAATGATCATTCCAAAAAATGCAGCAATCCACATCCAAAATATAGCCCCGGGGCCGCCAATTGCTATAGCGGTAGCAACTCCACCAATACTCCCTATACCGACTGTACTACCGATTGATAAACTTGTGGCGCCAATGGAGGACTTGTTTTCCCTCAAATATTTTGCTGCCTTTATATAAAAATTAACGGTAAAAAGATTACGAAAGGCGTATATTAAATAGTTGATTTGGAAGAACCTATTTTCAATAGTAAAGTAAACCCCTGTAAGGATTATGGCGAAAGTTAAAGGGGTGTCCCACAAGATATTTACTAAGTAATCTATTATTCTTTCGCTCATGAAAAATTCGCCCTTTCATTTTAACAACTATCTAAAAGTTTGATTGAATGCACAATTAATATAATTAGTGAATTTTCACATAATATTTTGATATTTATTCTACATTATTTTTATAATATTTCCATAAATAAAAAAACATTTCTCTAAGGAGGGTAAATAATGAAAAGGCTTTCATTCGTTGTTGCATTGGCATTATTGGTATTTAGTTTGGTAGGTTGCGGAAATAGTAACACCACCTCATCTGGATCAGGGGATAGCAACTCCGACAAAAATGAAAATAAGAAAGATGTAGTAATATTTGCTACAACCCCCGACGGCGGCGCCTTCTCCGCAAAAGATAAGGATGGAAAGCTAGTGGGGTTTGATATTGAAATCGTGGAAACACTCGCAAAAAAAGAAAATTTACAAGTGGAATGGAAGGAAATGAAATTTAACGGTATTATTCCGGCACTTCAAGCAAAGCAAATAGATGGAGCTGCAGCAGCTATCACCATTCGGGATGATCGAAGAAAAGTAACAAACTTTACAGATTCCTATTTTGAATCCGGCCTTGTTCTTGTTACAAAGAAGGATAGTTCTATCAAATCATTTGAAGATTTAAAGGGAAAAACAATTGTTGCTAAACAAGGATCATCAGGCCTTCAAAAAGCACAGGAGCTTGCTAAGAAGTACGATTCCAATGTGAAAGTTTTAGAAGATGAACCTACCCTATATATGGATGTTGAAGCTGGTGGTTCTGACGCACTTGTTAATGATCTTCCATTTGTTTTGGACAAAATGAATTCCGGAACAGGGAATAAGTTAAAAATGATTGGCGATAAATTGACCGGTGAGGAATATGGAATTGCTATTTCAAAGGATAACGAGGATTTACTTAATAAATTTAATAAACATTTGGCGGAAATGAAAAGTAACGGCGAATACGACAAAATGTATAAAAAATACTTTGGTTCTAACTAAAAAAACACAATGTTTTATTTCTTTTAAAGGAGGAAGTAGCTATTGGAAACATTAAAATTGATTGGAGAATCGATGCCACTTCTGTTGCGAGGAGCAGTGATGACTATAGAATTGGCTTTGTTATCTCTCTTAATTGCAACCGTTTTGGGACTTGTATTCGGTATGTTAAGGGTTTCACCTAATAAATACTTACAATTTATTGCCAAAGCTTACGTTAGTATTATTCGTGGAACCCCTCTGTACGTGCAAATTATTTTCTTCTATTTTGGATTGTTCCCAATATTATTCGGCCGTGCCACTAGCCCCATTCAAGCCGGTATTTTTGTACTTAGCTTACATGCAGGTGCATATTTAGTCGAGATATTCCGTACAGGGATTGAGTCCATAGATAAGGGGCAAATGGAAGCGGGAAGGGCCCTTGGCTTCAATCTTGGACAAACAATGCGGCATATCATCTTACCACAAGCCGTAAGGCGGATGATACCCGCTTTCGTGAATCAATTCATTATTAGCATAAAAGATACCTCTCTTCTTGCAACAATCGGAATTATGGAGCTTACATATTCAGCCCAGAATATATATGCCGTGAATTTTAGAGCGTTCGAATTCTTGGCTGCTGTTGGTGTATTATATTGGCTTCTTATTAATGTACTTACCCAGATCTCTAACTGGATTGAGAGGAGGTTGGTGGAAATTTGATTCAAGTCAAAGGGTTAGTTAAATCATTTGGTAATTTAGAAGTATTGAAAAGTATTGATGCGGACATTCATCGGAAAGAAGTTGTCTGTGTTATAGGACCTTCCGGGTCGGGGAAATCTACCTTTTTACGCTGTTTAAATTTATTAGAGGAGCCGACTTCAGGTGAGATATGGATTAAAGGCACAAACATAGTGGACAAGAAAGTGGATATCGATAAGGTACGCCAAGAAGTAGGAATGGTGTTTCAGCAATTTAACTTATTTCCACATAAAACGGCACTTGAGAATATCACGTTATCCCTGCAAAAAATAAAGAAGTACTCGAAAACGGAAGCAGCGCAAAAGGGGATGGAACTTCTTACTAAGGTTGGTTTATACGAAAAAGCGAATGTATACCCACGCAATCTCTCTGGGGGACAGCAACAAAGGGTGGCCATTGCGAGAGCACTAGCGATGGAACCAGAAATTATGTTGTTTGATGAACCAACATCTGCCCTTGATCCCGAAATGGTTGGCGAAGTATTACAGGTAATGAAAGACCTAGCGAATGAAGGGATGACGATGGTTATCGTTACCCATGAAATGGGCTTTGCTAGGGAAGTTGCAGATCGAATTTTATTTATGGATGGTGGATATATTTTAGAAGAAGGAAAACCAATGGAATTGTTCTCAAATTCGAAACAAGAAAGAACAAAGGAATTCCTAAGAAAAGTACTTTAGAACTAACAAACCTCTAAATTCGACACGAATTTAGAGGTTTGTTTTATAATTAGGGAGCAAACAGAGATGTAAAGGGGAGGAGAAATATGTGTCTAACACAGTGTATTTAGTTGAGGATAACAAGGATCTGAACTTCATTTTAAAAAAATATTTGGAAAACGAGGGATACAAAGTAGAAGGGTTTCTGGACGGGCAATCCACTGAAGGCAAAATCCATATACCTCCTGATTTATGGATTTTGGATATTATGCTTCCTGATACGAATGGCTATACATTGTTTAATAAAATTAAAGGTATCCATCCGGAAGTTCCAATCATATTTATTTCGGCCAAAAATCAAGACATTGATAGGGTTGTAGGCTTGGAACTGGGTTGCGATGATTATATTTCTAAACCCTTCCTTCCAAGGGAATTAGTTATAAAGGTTAAAAAATTACTCGATTACACCTATGGTCATAAACAAAAACGTGGAAAACATATTAAAATCAACGATTACATTATTAATCGCGAAAGCCATACGATTTACCATAACAATACAGAATTGCCAATGTCGAGCAAGGAATTTCAATTAATGCTGTTTTTTATTGATAATGCGAATCACGTATTTTCGAGGGAGCAAATTCTTGACCGACTTTGGGGCAAAAATTACTACGGAACTGACCGTGTCGTCGATGATACGATTCGCCGTATCCGAAAGAAAACTCCAGGCATGCCAATAGAAACCGTTTATGGAGCCGGATACCGTTTGGTAGAAAGATGAAAAGTAAACCGTTTGCGTTCCAAATTTGGGTTACCATCACAGCATTCCTTGTTTTTATTATTTGTATTTTTACTTTAGTGCTTGTTCAATATTTTTCGGTAGACTTGTTTAAAGACTTAGCACGCATTTTCGCTGTTCTGTCTATCGTTAACATCTGTATTGCTAAGATTATTTCTATTAAAATTACAGAACCACTACGCTATTTGGAATATAGAGTGCGGAAAATTGCAAACAAACAATGGGGAGAGCCCATCCACTTAGACAGGGGAGACGAGTTCGGTCAATTGGCCTCTTCCGTCAATATGATGAGGGGATCTCTTAAAAAGATGGAAACGGAGGAAGAACTGTTTTTACAAAACGTTTCACACGACCTTAAAACACCTATCATGGTCATTAAAAGCTATGCCCAAGCATTATCTGACCGAATCTACCTAAACGATTCATTTGAAGAAACAGTAGCCGTTATTATAAAAGAATCTTTCAATTTGGAAAAAAAGGTAGAAAAGCTATTGTATCTCAAAGGACTGGATTATATTTTAGAAAGGGAAAATGAGTTTGAGTTAATCAACATAAAGACAATTCTGATGAATTTGATTGATAGATTTTCATTAAGTCGAAAAGATGTAATTATCGATGCTCGCTTGATAGATATATTGATTTATGGGGATCAGGAGGAATTAACAGTCGCTTTCGAAAATATTCTCGAAAACAATTTAAGATATGCCCATTCATCAATAGTTATAACGGTAAACAACCAAAAATATGAGGAAAATGGGTATGTAGAAATCACATTTGCAAATGATGGCCCCCCAATTGAAAATGAAGTATTGGATCAATTATTTAAGCACTTTCACAAGGGTACTGACGGTAAATTCGGACTTGGTCTATTTATTACAAAGAAAATAATCAAATTTCACGGGGGAAAAATCGAAGCGAAAAATTCCAATTCCGAAGTCCTGTTTAACATTATTCTACCAAATGACTACAAAAAATAATTTAAACGGGAATACAATCCCATACCCGCGAATTTCCCAAAAAATGAAGAAAACGTTATTCTTTTGGTAAAACACTCAAAAAGATGACATTTCTTCATAGACCACTCGCTTTCTGAAGAGTTATATCTATTCCCACAGGGATTACAGCGTTTTCCATCCCTAATAGGCTTGGTGACAGGGTTTCTGCTATGCACCGCAAAGTAATCATCCATTTAGGAATCATTTTTGTTAATCTTGAATGACTAGTTACCCAAAAAACACTATTTTTGTAATGAACCTTGTAACTTGCAGTCTCGTTGATAGTAAAGTTTTTAGGATTTACCATAAATCATTACCAAATACCTTTACTATAATGCTATGTTCATTTTTCTACTGATTTACTTTGCGGTCTAGAATAAGAACCCTGTTATCAGGCCTTGTAGATATGGGCTATCTTCATAATCATAATCTCTATCATAGTGTAATGGGCTCTATATTAGGACTAATATTTGTTGGTTTGATTATTGTAGCTGTATATAAAATGGTTATTAAAAAGAAAAGAAAAAAATAGGTCACCTATGCACACCATTTGATGATGTAATACATAGTAAAAAAAGCAGCACTGAAATTAATAATAATGATGAGCATAAAAAATATAATACCTATCAAAAAGAAAAATGAATAAGATGCTTCCAAAAAAGATATTCAAAAATAGTCCTTCTTTCCCTATCCTGCCTCGTTTGTTTCATAAGAAAAAGTTGCCTCCTAAAATAATTGCCAATAACTCACTAAACTTTACTAAATCACCACACAATAAGAATAATACTCGCTAGCCCCCAAACTGTGGTTCCCACTATCCACCAAACGGTTTGGGTAGTTGAATTTTTCTTCCTCTCCATATTTCTTTTTATATAAGTGAGAACATGGGACGAGAGATTTTGGGGAGGTTTATTTATGTTTTCAGTCGATAATTATGTTGCTTCAATTAAATCCAATCTTGAGAAACAATCGGATTTGTTAGTAGCGAATCTCAAAAAAATTCTTTCTTACAATTTCTCTTCCGATATTGATTTGCTGGATTTTTCCGCATTTATCGAACCTACAAGGTTTGAATTATCAATAATATGTTCTCGATGGATAAAGAAGGTAACGAAGTCTTCTATGAAGGAAATGATACAATGGTATTTGCAGGCAGTATAGAGGTACTTCCAGAAGTTGAGTATCATCAACTAAACAAAAGTCAATTATGTTTTTCACGATGAGTGTAAATCATTTGATTTAAAGAGTAATCAGTTTATTGATGATGATGAAAAATGGTCATAAGTATTAAAAATACTATTGATTTTCAATCTATACAAAACCAACTAATAGTTAGTTTGTGATGCGTTGCACTTTAACAATCGGGTGCTTTAATTACACAAAGAGATGGTCAAAGCGGTCTCATTTTTTATGGAACTAACGGGCAGATTTGTTGAAGAAGGATATTTTCCCGTTTTAAGCGAATTAGAATTTCAAACAAACCTTACACGAATACAGGTATTGAAAATAACAGGAACATAGGAGGTATGAGATATGAAGATCAATAGAATAGATCATGTGAGTATAAACGTAAATGATCTTTCAGAGGCTAAAGCGTTTTTTCTTGATTTAGGACTTGAAGTGCAAGCGGAATGGGAATTGGATGGAGAACAGTTGGACAGAATAGTTGGGCTTAATGATGTTAAAACGGCATGTGTAGGATTGGGGATGCCAGATGGTCAGGCATGGATAGAGCTAGTCAAATTTTATACGCCGTCAGATGAAAAAGATATTCAGCAACCTTTTGCAAATACGCTGGGTATCCGACATATTTGCTTTGCTGTTGAAGATATTGAAGCTATTGTTGCAAAATTGAAAAAGAAGGGAACAGAAATCTTTAGTGAGATACAGCAATATGAAGAAAGTTATAAGTTATGCTACGTTCGTGGTCCAGAGGGAATTATTTTAGAGTTGGCGGAGAAAATCAGATAAATATTGAATGGGACTTTAAATGATTTAGATCTCCAACGTTAAAGATTTCTTCTTAAACTATCGGGTGCGTTAGTGAAATAAGGAGCAATAAAATAATCAATCTTTTCACAAAAAAACTTCTTTAAAATATAAGAAAGCTATCGTTTTGATCAATCTTTATTCAAAACGATAGCTTTTTTATATTTGTGGATTAGTACACTTATGATTGGGTGCTTTTGTTTAGAAGGAAATTAAATATTTTTGGTTAGAAAAAAGGGATGTCTCAAAATTGAGACATCCCTTTAAATTTTCTAGAGTATAACTTACTTTCAAGGAATACAACTTACTTTTAATAAAGCAATTTATTTCAAATCTACAACACCTTACTCCACAGTCACACTCTTAGCCAAATTACGTGGTTTATCAACATCGCAATCACGGTGTAGAGCTGCATAGTAAGCAATTAGTTGTAATGGAATAACAGAGACAAGAGGTGTTAGTAATTCATGCACGGCTGGTAGAACGAAGCTATCGTCTTCTTCTTCTAAGCCTTTCATAGAAATAATGCATGGATTCGCACCGCGGGCAACTACTTCTTTAACGTTACCGCGAATGCTTAGGTTAACAGCTTCTTGAGTAGCTAGAGCGATTACTGGTGTGCCTTCTTCGATTAAGGCAATCGTACCGTGTTTCAGCTCGCCGCCAGCAAAACCTTCTGCTTGAATATAGGAAATTTCTTTCAGTTTTAAGGCACCTTCTAATCCTACGAAGAAGTCCATTGTGCGTCCAATGAAGAAACAGTTACGTGTTATTGATAAGAATTCACGTGCAAGGCTCTCCAGTTGTTCTTTCGACTCACATAGTACTTCCATCGCATTAGCTACAATACCTAATTCGTGCACTAAATCGATTTGAGATTCTAATCCTTTTGCCGTTGCTGTTACGTTAGCAAGAATAGAAAGAACCGCGATTTGTGCAGTGTATGCTTTTGTAGATGCTACTGCGATTTCTGGACCAGCATGTAGAAGAAGAGTGTAGTCTGCTTCACGAGAAAGTGTTGATCCTGGAACGTTAGTAATCGTAAGAGCTTTGTGGCCAAGTTCTTTAACTGATACAAGTACAGCACGACTATCCGCTGTTTCTCCACTTTGTGAAATGAAGATGAACAATGGCTTAGCAGATAGAATTGGCATATTGTAGTTGAACTCAGAAGCTACGTGTACTTCTACTGGAATCTTTGCCATACTTTCAATGAACTGCTTACCAACTAGACCTGCATGATAACTTGTTCCACAAGCTACGATATAGATACGATCTGTATCTTTCATTGCTTGTAAAATGTCAGCAGCAATTGTTAGTTCACCTTGGTCATTTTGGTACGCTTGAATGATTTTACGAGTTACAAGTGGTTGCTCATCGATTTCCTTCAACATATAGTGAGGATATGTGCCTTTTTCAATATCACTTGCATCTAATTCAGCTGTATACGCATCTCGTTTTACCACTGTGCCATCAAGCTTCTTAATCGTAATCATTTCTTGTGTTACAATTACGATTTCTTTGTCCATTAGCTCTACGAATTGATCCGTTACTTGCAGCATTGCCATTGCATCTGAAGCAACAACATTGAAGTTATCACCCACACCAACTAGAAGTGGACTTTTGTTCTTTCCTACGAAGATGGTTCCATTATTTTGCTCATCTAGAAGAGCTAGAGCGTAAGATCCTTTTAGTAGTGTCAGCGTTTTACGGAACGCTTCTTCAACAGAAGAGTTGTCTTCTTTTACGAATTTCTCAATAAGAGCAACGATTACTTCTGTATCTGTTTCACTTTTAAAAGTAACATCTTGTAAATACTCACGCTTTAAGATTTGATAATTCTCGATTACCCCGTTATGAACAAGTGTAAAACGTTCTGAAGTGCTTTGATGTGGATGAGCATTAACAGTGCTTGGTACACCGTGAGTTGCCCAACGTGTATGACCAATACCTGTTTGTGCAAATACTGTTTCATCAACTACTTCACGTAAATCTGCAATACGACCTTTCTCTTTGAACACTTGTACTCCAGAATTGTTCATAACAGCGATTCCCGCAGAATCATAACCTCTATACTCAAGCTTTTCTAAGCCTTTAAGCAAAATTTCTTTCGCATCTTGATTTCCTATATATCCAACGATACCACACATAATTGTTCCTCCTAATATAGAAAGAAGGGAACAAGTATGTCCGTGGGGACAAACTTGTCCCCTTATCTCTGATCTATTTATAGTTTTAGTTTCGTGCATTTTCCACTCGTTGTCGAAAAGGTTACCCTTTTGTTTTGGAGAAGAAATCTACAGCTGTGCACTTCAACTGGGAGGTACCCGCCGAAAAATCGATAAACCTCCACCTCGTCAACTAAACAGCTCCACCGGTTTAGTTCAGGCGCTTTGTAATACATCTTTACTTTAAAAAATCTTTCGCTATCCTTTCTTTAGATTTGGAGTATCATTTTAGAATTTGTATTCCAAAAACAAAATAATCATACCTTAAGTTAAACAATCCGTCAACATTCTTGTAAAATCACACCAGATTCTAACTTAAAGCAGTTTTTACCCTTACAATAAAAATATGCATAAGAAGCTAATGTGTGCCTCTTATGCATATTCATGTACCTTTTATATCTACTTCTTAAACCTAAATGTAGGAAGTATCTACAAAATGTATAGATAAAGGGTTGTTTTTTTGAAGATCTTATAGACCCATTTCTTTCTCTACAACCGTGCAAATGCGTTCTACATAATCATTACATTGCTCTTGCGTTGGTGCTTCTGCCATTACACGTACAAGAGGCTCTGTACCTGATGGACGTACTAAAATACGGCCATTTCCGTTCATTTCCGCTTCAACTTCAGAAATGATTGCAGCTACTTTTTCATTATCCGTAACATGGTGTTTATCCGTTACTTTTACATTCACAAGCTTTTGAGGATATTTCTTCATTTCACTTGCAAGCTCAGATAATGGTTTTTTCGTAGCTTTCATAATATTAACTAATTGAAGACCTGTTAATAAGCCGTCTCCTGTTGTGTTGTAATCAAGGAAAATAATATGACCTGATTGCTCACCACCAAGATTATAGCCATTCTTCTTCATTTCTTCTACTACGTAGCGATCACCAACAGCTGTTTGCTTACTATTGATTCCTTGCTCTTCTAGTGCTTTATAGTAGCCTAAGTTACTCATGACAGTAGAAACCACTGTACCATGCTTTAATCGGCCATTCTCTTTCAAGTACTTACCGCAAATATAAAGAATTTGGTCACCGTCTACAATTTCACCATTTTCATCAACAGCAATAATACGATCGCCATCGCCATCGAACGCTAAACCAACATCTGCTCCTTTTTCCTTAACGAATGCAGCTAAGCTTTCTGGGTGTGTAGAACCAACACCATCATTAATGTTAAGACCATTTGGAGCTGATCCCATCGTAGAGATGTCTGCTTCTAAATCAGCAAATAAATGCGTAGCTAATGCCGACGTTGCACCATGAGCGCAATCTAGTGCTACGTGTACACCAGTGAAATCTTCGTCTACTGTTTGTTTTAAATATGATAAATACTTTTGGCCACCTTCGAAGTAATCGTTCACTTGACCTAAGTCCTTACCTACTGGTCTTGGCAATGTGTCTTCAGGAAGATCCATTAAAGCTTCAATCTCTGCTTCTTGGTCATCAGATAACTTAAAACCATCACTTCCAAAGAATTTAATCCCATTATCCGCAACAGGATTATGAGAAGCTGAAATCATAACGCCTGCTTCAGCACTTAATACTTTTGTTAAGTATGAAACACCAGGTGTTGAAATAACACCAAGGCGCATTACTTCTGCTCCAATGGATAGTAAGCCTGCCACTAATGCTCCTTCAAGCATATGTCCAGATATACGAGTATCACGACCAATTAATACCTTTGGACGACGATCTGTATGTTTTGTTAGTACGTATCCTCCGAAGCGCCCTAATTTAAAAGCTAACTCAGGCGTTAATTCACTATTTGCGACGCCTCTTACTCCGTCAGTACCAAAATATTTACCCATTATAAAATTCTCTCCTTCATGTGTTTTATTGTGAAATTAGCACAATAAAGTCATCCTAGCATCAGTGATTTAAATAGCACTGATATTTATGTGAACCAATCGTTTTTCTTTACTATCTAAATTTTTGTAAATGACTACAGAATGATACGAATAGTTACTTCGTAGATTGGTATCTCAAAAAGGTTCTGTATTATTCTTTGTAATTGAAATTCGAGCTGTTGAAACTGATATTTTTGCTTCAATATTCGCAGGTGTTTCAACTTTTAATGATACTGTATGCTCTCCTTCTTGCAAACCTTGAACTTGAACTGAGACTTGAATATCAGATGCCTTTAAACTGTCAAGATCACTTTGCTTTCCCGTGACTGAAACACTTGTGTTGCCACCACTTGGTGATATAAAGGCTAGCTCATATTCATCTCCTAAATCTCCATATTGAATGGGAATATTAGAAAATGTTTTCGATGCATTTGCTTCTTCTCCAGTTGGCGGCTGTTCTTCTTCTGTTTTTTGCTCTTCATTGTTTTCTTCAGAGGTATCTTCGCCCTCTTTTGTGGTAACTGATACTCTTACCTTTATCTCTTGTATAGAGGAACCTTTAATACCATCTGGAAGATCAATTGGAACGGTGTACACCGTATTTTTCTCAACTTTACTTACATCAACTGGAATCTGTAAAGTATCAATCGCATCTAAGACTGATTTTTTCCCAAACAATGTAATTTCTTTCGGATCTGCCGAGATGCTATCAATTTCGATTCCCTTTTTCGGCTCACCAGTTGCTACTGGTTTAATCTTTATCGTTTTCGTAGGGCTCTTAATCGGAACTTCTACTTCTACAACATTAGGATTAATAGAAACATCTAATTTATTCAGTTCCCGATCTAATGCTTGTACTTGTACTTCTCGATAGATTGTATCGTTAGCACCAGCTCTGATGTTAATAATAGCTTTTACATAAGCGATTTGTTCAATAACATCTTTTGCACCAGTTATTTTAACTTTCCCTGGGTTAACCTTTGGCTCCTCAGCAATATAGCCTTCTTCTAATAGAGAACGATTATACTCTGGTTCAACTGTAAATTCTTTTGTTATTTTTTCCTGAATGGAAACTTCAACAGAACCAGGTTCAATCGTATAATCAATATTTTCATTTAAGTCCTTAATTTTAAAGGAAACTTTTTTATTTCCTAATGCAATTTCAGGATCTGATAAATCAACATATACTTTGAAATCACGCTTTTTTGCAGCTGGAATCATAATATTTTTTGGTCCATTTAATTTAACATCAACGGTTTTTGGAACACCTGTTACGACTAAATTATCGCGATCGTAATACACTTCAACAGGTACATTCTCCACAACTTGTGTATCTTTCTCTGATGGTGTATTCAATATGGATTCCCGGCTATCAATATTAACAGATATATATAATAAAGCGGCTAAAGATAAAGCTACTACTCTCATAAACCAAGGGGTTTCAACCAATTTATCCATTCTTCTTCACCCTCCAATTCCATCGAGTCTGAGAAGTTGGCTTATACACATCCACCAACTCTTTCATTAACATCTCTTTGAATTCTTCTGGGTTTAAGTTTCGGTGAAGCTCACCATTTCTCGCTAATGAGATGCCTCCGGTTTCCTCAGATACAATAACAGTTAAACTATCTGTTACTTCACTGACACCAAGGGCTGCTCTATGCCTAGTACCTAACTCTTTAGATATGAATGGACTTTCAGAAAGAGGTAAGTAACATGCCGCCGCTGCTACCTGATTTTTTTGAATAATAACAGCACCGTCATGCAACGGAGTATTTGGAATAAAGATATTGATTAATAACTCTGATGAAATCTTCGAATCTAAAGCAATACCTGTTTCAATATATTCCGTTAAACCAGTTTCTCTTTCAATTGATATAAGAGCTCCGATACGTCGTTTTGCCATGTAAGCAGTAGCCTTGGCAATAGCTTCAACTGCCATCACTCTTTCATTTTCTTCTTGGAAAGCACTTCTTGAGAATATTTTTCCTCTACCTAATTGTTCAAGCGCTCTTCTTAATTCTGGTTGGAACAATACAATGATAGCAATAAATCCCCAATCCATCGCTTGATCCATTAACCATTCAAGTGTATTTAAACCAAATAAACCACTTAAACTCCTTACAACAACAATAACAAATATACCTTTTAATAATTGAACGGCTTTAGTGCCTTTAATAACCATTAATAATTTATATATAACAAACCATACTATGAGAATATCCGCAACATTCGTAATGATATCAAAGAAAGTAAAGTTAGCTAATGACATGTTACTTCCTCCATTTTATAAGTATGCAATTACCTTTTAGTTTTCAATAACTTCACTATTATATCATATATTAGCCATACGCTCATAAAAAGCATACCCTCATTAATCAAATATCGCTTCCAATTTTGTTTATGATTATACAAAAAAAGTCATCCAAACTAGTTGGATGACTGAACATCTTCAGGGTTTTTTATCAAATTGACGAGTTGTTTTGTACCATCTTTAATTTGATACCAAAGCCATTCAAACATTTCATCTATTTCTTTAATTTCACCTGAAACAGAACCTGCAGAAGCAAGATATTTTTCCCCATTAATTACTGTCACATTGCCATCAACTTCACCTTCGATTTTGATGTTACCGTTTCTTACCACAACATCACCTGAAACAGTTTTACCTTCTGGAACAATCACAGTATCGTTCTCCACGACTAATTCAGGTTGCTTAGAGAAAGAGAATTGATAATCCTCTTTCCAGTAAGACATGATCGAACCACCCATTAATACAACAAAGAGTGAAGCTGCTGTTAGAAAGGGATGATTTTTAAACCACCTTTTCATTCCTACTTTTCTTTTTTCCTTGGGTAAATTCGCCATAACTTTTTGTGTGAAGTCAGAAGGAGCTACCATATTAGACGTACTTTGGACAAAAAGGATTGCTTTCTTCAATTCGTGAAAATGTGCTTGGCAATCTACACACTCTTGCAGATGATGTCGCAGAATACTTTCATGTTCCACACTAATTTCATTATCTAAATATTCATGCATATATTCTATTATTTCATTTGAACATTTCAATATAATCACCTGCTTTATTATAAATTGCTCAATTGCTTTCTTAAAGCTTCTCTTCCTCGGTGGATTCGAGTTTTAATTGTGCCAATTGGCATATCCAGTATTTTACCAATTTCTTTCAGAGATAGTTCTTCAATATACTTTAAAACAATTACAGTTCGATACTTTTCAGGAAGCTTCATGATTTCTTTTTGAATCGTATCATGTAATTCTAAGCTTTCAACTTCATCTGAAGGATCCTCTGCATCCGAAGCTATTTGGGAATACATATTTAATCCATCTGTTCCAGCTACTTCTGCATCTAAATAATAATCGGGTTTCTTCTTTCTTATACGATCAATACATAAATTAGTTGCAATACGATATAGCCATGTAGAGAATTTAAGCTTTATGTTAAACGTGTGTATATTAACATATGCTTTGACAAAAGCTTCTTGTGCCATATCTTCTGCTTCATGCCGATTACCAAGCATACGAAAACAAAGTTGAAATACTTTATCTTTGTAAATTTCAACTAATTCCCCGTAAGCGTTTTGATCTCCCTTCAAAACTTGTTTAATTCTTTGTTTGACCAGTAATTCCATTTCCTTTTTGACCTCCGCTCTATGCGGCTATACGATATTTACGTATCGTAAGCATAAAGGTTTCAAATAAATTTCTTTTTTATATTAACAAATTTTTAATTTCTTCGTTTACTAGACCTTGAATATGGGTAAAAAATGGCATCTTACTATTATGAAAGGTGGAATATATCATGATAAATGATGTTTGTCAACTAAACCTTAGAATTGAACAAACACGAAAAAAAATGGTTGTACTCGCCTCTCATACTTCCATAAACAATCAAGATGTTATTTCCATTAGTAAAGAACTTGATAAGCTCATCAATTACCATATTCTTCTCACAATGAAGCAGTAGCTAAAATCAGCTACTGCTTCATTAGTCTTATAAAAGTACCTCACCAAATAAAGAACCCATTAAAGCGACGGCAACAGTCGCAGTTTTATTTCTTTCATCTAGTATTGGATTTACTTCAACGAACTCAGCGGACGTAATAAGACCAGACTCTGCTAGAATTTCCATCGCTAAGTGACTTTCACGATAACTGATTCCACCAAGTACAGGTGTACCAACCCCAGGTGCATCAATAGGGTCTAATGCATCTAAATCTAATGATAAATGTACACCATCTGTCTTATCTTTTAAATATGCAATAGATTCTTCCATCACTTTCGCCATGCCTAAGCGATCTATCTCATGCATTGTGTATACTTTAATATGCAATTTCTTTATCAATTCTTTTTCACCTTGATCAAGCTGCCTTGCCCCAATTATCACGATATTTTCGGCTTTCACTTTCGGTGAATACTGTAAAATATTAGTGAATATTTTTTCTCCCAATCCCAAACTAGCTGCCAAGGACATGCCGTGTGCATTACCCGAAGGACTTGTTTCCATTGTATTCAAATCTCCATGTGCATCATACCAAATTACACCTAAGTTTCTATAGTGCTTTGCAATCCCTGCAATACTACCCATTGCAATGCTATGATCCCCACCGAGTATTAGAGGGAAACTACCTGTTTCTACAATATCATCTACTTTGGAAGCCAACACTTCATTGACTTGAGCAACTATTTCAATATTGTTTATATCATTTTTATAAAAATGATTATTTATTTTATGTTTGACGACAATATCGCCAAGATCGTGTACGACATAGTCTAACCTTACTAACCTTTCAACGACCCCAGCATACCTAATAGCACTTGGTCCCATATCAACCCCTCGACGCTTCTGTCCCATGTCCATAGGTACTCCAATAATGGAAATATGCTTGTTCATTTGCATCCCCCTTTTCCATTGACTACCACTATTTTATCGTAGATAGTGGTAGTCAATCAATAAGAGCATAAAAAAAGCTATAAACCTAAAAGGTTTATAGCGAAATAATAGTATGTAGTGTAATGGTGGAGCCTAGCGGGATCGAACCGCTGACCTCCTGCGTGCAAGGCAGGCGCTCTCCCAGCTGAGCTAAGGCCCCTATGAAAATATGTAAAATGAGCCATGAAGGATTCGAACCTTCGACCCTCTGATTAAAAGTCAGATGCTCTACCAACTGAGCTAATGGCTCGATTAATGGCTGGGCTAGAAGGATTCGAACCTTCGCATGACGGAATCAAAATCCGTTGCCTTACCGCTTGGCTATAGCCCATTAATTTAGATCACAAAAATAGGTGGTACGTATATAATATCCTGTTTTTAAGATTTATATAACTTGTCCACTATTATAAAAAATAAATGGTGGAGGGGGGCAGATTCGAACTGCCGAACCCTAAGGAGCGGATTTACAGTCCGCCGCGTTTAGCCACTTCGCTACCCCTCCACGCGCAATATATAAAATAAATGGTGCCGGCGAAAGGAGTCGAACCCTCGACCTACTGATTACAAGTCAGTTGCTCTACCAACTGAGCTACACCGGCATTTATGGTGGAGGATGACGGGATCGAACCGCCGACCCCCTGCTTGTAAGGCAGGTGCTCTCCCAGCTGAGCTAATCCTCCATAAGATTATTGGTGACCCGTACGGGATTCGAACCCGTGTTACCGCCGTGAAAGGGCGGTGTCTTAACCGCTTGACCAACGGGCCAATTCATTTATTCTCATTAATAAAGCTTCCAACCGGGCTCGAACCGGTGACCTCTTCCTTACCATGGAAGTGCTCTACCTGCTGAGCTATGGAAGCAATATATGGCTCCGCAGGTAGGATTCGAACCTACGACCGCTCGGTTAACAGCCGAGTGCTCTACCACTGAGCTACTGCGGAACAATAAAAGCCTGGCAACGTCCTAC
>NZ_JBALMO010000106.1:0-143 GCF_036963345.1 Bacillus sp. JJ722 | reverse complement strand
CCATCATTACCAGACATTTAATCTTGGTTGCTTTCAAAACTATTTTTAGCTAAGACATTTACAGTTATAGCATAGTCTTCAAGTTGAAGAATTTTCATTCTTTCAAAACTAGATAACAGAAGTATTTTCCAAACAAAATTGTG
>NZ_JBALMO010000105.1:0-33091 GCF_036963345.1 Bacillus sp. JJ722 | reverse complement strand
CGATAGTAGTATAATTACATTCTGTGTAAGCGAAGAATATGCTCCAAATATAACGTCAGTAGATGATGAGAAAAATACATTTTCTCCTGAAGTTGCTCCGTATCTTAATACATTTTATTCTTTAGATTTACAGGAAAAAAGAATGTTAATACACCATAGGAACTATCCACCTTCTAATTTAGAAAAGCAAATAAACATGGTGAGAGCAGGATTGTTGCTGGAAGGGGCTTTTCAGGAAATTTACAATTCTCCTTTTAACTATATTAATACATCACGAGAATTTGATGATGAAGATTTTTTACGTGTTTTCAATAATAATAGAATTACTCTATTGAGGGTGAAACTCTATAATACAGGACGACGAATAATTGATGGTACGCAAATATTTGAGGATACTAACCTTAATGATTACTGGATACAAGGTTTTGATTCTGATAGTAGTGATACATATGAAATTACCCTAAAAGCTCCTGGGAAAAATGGTGAAGGTGATTTAAGAAATTCACCTATAGCAAAGAGTTTGATTAATATGGTAACTAAAGATATTTTAGAGTTAAATTATTGGGAAGATAATGAATCAAATAAAATGTCTCGAAGTGATGTGCAAAGGTTTAGAATAAGAGGAATAAATAAAGATACGGACCCTATTACAGCAATAGAGACAATAAAATCGGAAGTCTATAGGAGAAGGGCTGAAGTGAGAAGGTTCAGAGCAATTGAAGAAATGGTCTAATTAAAAATAAGACTGGTTTATTATTGTATTTTTCCCGTACGATTGCCACCTATATATAGGACATATTTTTTTATGTTACTAATAATAGGTGGGTAAGCCTATATATTCGATATTGAGGTGGTACTGATTTTAAATCGGTATCGCCTTTTTCTTATTGAATTGTTAAAGGAGTGAGATTCTTGTGAACTTTGTACAACCAATAAGAGATATGGAAAAAGTTGAAGCGATCAAGGCTCATTTCCAATCACAAAGTAGTAGGAATTACATGTTGTTCCTGATGGGAATTAATACCGGATTAAGAATTTCTGACATCCTTAAATTAAGAGTTCGTGATGTTAAAGATCAACACATCATTATCAGAGAGCAGAAAACGAAAAAGCAAAAGTGGATTAGAATTACTCCATCTCTTAAACGAGAGATTAAATTATATATTGAAGGTAAAGAAGATCATGAGTTTATTTTTAAAAGTAGAGAAGGAATTAACAAGCCTATTGGAAGAAGCATGGCTTATAAGATTCTTCAAGAAGCTGCAGTTAAATTCAAACTACGGGATATAGGCACTCATACAATGCGTAAAACATTTGGGTATCACTTTTACCAACAAACAAAAGATGTAGCCATGCTACAAGAGATTTTTAATCATAGTAGTCCAGATATTACATTAAGATATATCGGGGTCAATCAAGACAGTATGGATAAGGCAATGGCTAGCTTTAAGATTTAATATTTTTTTGCTTTTTAATTACTCATAAAAAATAGAGTGTCTAACTCATATTTAAAATGGTGTTGAAAGTATATGTATCAAGGGATTTCAGGGTCGATTCAGTTCAACACAATATAAGATATGGGTAATTCAGTCGATGATCATTTAGGGTTATAAAAATAAAAAGTATGAAGATTATAATTTTTATTCGAATATTAGTAAAAAAGATAATTTTATCTCATATATATAATTATATTTGAGTAATAATTTTAAGAAGGGTTTTGTCGTTTTATAGCGAATTTTATTAGGAGGTGATTTATTTTCGAAAAATGGAGTGATTATGGAAAAATGAAAGTGTTCTTAAGTTGGTCGGGAGATTTAAGTAAGGAGTTAGCAATAGCTTTTAGGGAATGGTTACCTTCAGTGATTCAAGTAGTAGATCCGTATGTCTCAGCTGAAGATATTAGGAAAGGAAATAGATGGAGTAGTGATATTGCTCGTGAGCTAGAACAATCATCATTCGGTCTTGTTTTTTTAACACCTGAGAACTTGGATGCTCCATGGATTCACTTTGAAGCTGGAGCTTTAACTAAAACTGTTGACAGATCCTTTGTATCACCATTCCTTTTTGGTGTGAAAAATTCTGATGTTAAAGGCCCTTTAACTCAATTTCAAACTACTACTTTTGATAAGGGAGAAATTCTGAAATTATTATTAGACATGAATAAATCAATAGAAGGAAATGCTTTAGATGAAGGAAGGTTAATAACAGTATTCGAAAAATGGTGGCCTGATTTAAATGATAAACTAAGTACATTATTAACCAAAATTAAGGATCAAGAGTCTGTTGAAAATAAACAACACTCAGAAACTAAAAGTGAAGAAGTATTAGAAGAATTATTGAAGTTAGCAAGATTACAACAGCAAGTTTTAAATAGTCCTGAACAGTTATTACCAGGAGATTATGTAAGACATATCCTTAGAGGGACTAAAAACTCAAATATTCATCCTGGTTTTATAAAGGATTTAGATTTGTTAAGGCAAGAGATGTTAGACGATGTGGAAGATTTAGTAACCGTTATTCCAGAGGAGCAAATGGAACAGGTTGATGCATTACGAGATAAAATAAATTCACTTAATAGGTACATTAATTACTTAAAGCGAAATAAAAATCGTTCGGGTGAGATTTAGATTTACTTCTTTCTTCTCTATATATCCAAATTAAATCTGAAAAGCATTCGTTAAATAACGAGTGCTTTTTATTATGCCTAAAAGGATGTAAACAAGATAAAAGTGAAAGACATTCTTAGTGACGATGCTAAAAAGAACCTTAAAGAAATTCGGTTATATGAGAAGCTTACTACTAGAGAATGGGAAGACATAATGGGTAAGAATCGTGATCGGTATGAAAGGTTATGGTGCAGTAAGAAGAAAGTAATTTGCTTGTAGAGGTCGTGAGCAACACAGTGAAAGGGTGATTAATATGAGTAATAAAGATGGTTTCAGCACTATCAAATTGGATTTCAGTAATAAGAAAATGATTAAGAAGCTCAATGTTATATCAAAACACAGAGCAGCATTAGCTAAAGAGCTAGAAGAGATTGATAAAGATGATATTGAAGTTATGTCGAAGATGTAAGAAGTCGATTGTATATCCTGCATCTTATTGCGATAGTTGTCATGCTATTGTTAAAGAAGAAAGAGAACAAGCTAAAGCAACAGCAAACAAGAAAGCGAATAGGAAGTACAATAGCAAGCGTGATCCTAAGTATATTAAGTTCTATCTGTCTACTGATTGGAAGATACTATCTGCTAAGTATATGAGTGATCATGATTATAAGTGTGAAGACTGTGGATCAATAGCAACTGA
The DNA here is from genome assembly GCF_036963345.1 of Bacillus sp. JJ722. Lineage (NCBI taxonomy): Bacteria > Bacillati > Bacillota > Bacilli > Caryophanales > Bacillaceae > Bacillus > Bacillus sp. JJ722. The sequence goes on along the minus strand of NZ_JBALMO010000105.1, from coordinate 29,785 downwards.
GGTCCATCATATCAAACCAATTCAAACAGAAGAAGGTTGGGAGCTTCGGTTATCATATGATAATCTACGTAATCAATGCGTTGAATGCCACAATAAAAAGCATAATCGCTTTCAACGAAGACGCTCATAGAAGCCCATACTTTCGATTTAAGAAGTTTTATATTCTTGAATGCTATGATGCTAATTCTGAATTTAAACACAACCTCGTTTAAGTCTGTAAAGGTAGGGGTGGGTTAAAAAGTTTTGACCATCTTGGGGATAACGATACAAGGGGAGGAAAACGTAGCAAAAACTCCCTAAATGAAATTTTTTCAATGGAAGGGGGAATTTGCATGGCTAGACCTAGACAGCCAATAGAATTAGTGGTTGCAAAAGGTAAGAAACACTTAACCAAGTCCGAAATTGAAGCAAGAAAAAAGCAGGAAGTTAAGGCGCCAAGTGATAACATTCGTGCTCCTTCATTTCTGAATGCAGCTCAAAAAAGGGAATTTAAAAAGATCGCTGCTCAATTAGTTGCTATAGGTATCATGAGTAATTTAGATTGTGATTCATTGGCCATGTATTTGAGAAATAAAGATGAATGGATCTTCTATGATACTAAGCTCAATGAATCTATTATGAATGAGGACCTAGAAATGATAGATTACTATCGAAAATGTAAAAAGGATGCATTTAAACAAGTGAGAGATTCTGCATCTGACTTAGGTTTAACAATAGCTTCTCGATGTAAATTAGTTGTCCCTACAAATAATGAAAATAGTACACCACCACAAAATAAATTTGCGAGATTTAATGCATGATTCTAGATCGAGCGACTGAATATGCTAGAAGAGTAGTAGCTGGTAAGGTGGTAGCTGGCAAACCTCATATTCAAGCGTGCCAAAGACATTTAAACGATTTAGAGAAAAGCTTTAATGATTCTGATTATCCTTTTTATTGGGATGTTGAAGCAGCTAATCGAATACTAGATTATGCTGAGACATTAACTATTGCTGAAGGTTCAGAGCCTAGACCATTAGAATTACATGATTTTCAATGTTTTGATTTAGGTGTACCGTTTGGATGGTTAAAAAAGTCTAATGACTGTAGACGTTTTAGACGTTTATATAAGAGTGTGGCTAGACAAAATGGTAAAACATTTGAGAATGGTATAAGGGGTTCTTATATAGCTGGTTTTAGTGGCTATAATTACGGTAAATTATTTACCGTTGCTACTAAGCATGCTCAAGCAAAGTTAGCCTGGGATGAAATTGCTAAGTTTATAAATGTAGATGATGATCTAACTGAATTGTTTAAGGTGCAGGAATACAAAACAGTTATTACTGCATTAACTACAAATTGTACAATCGAAGCTTTATCTAAAGAGCGTTCATTGGACGATGGATTTAGATCAATTTTTTCATCTGTGGATGAAATCCATCAACATAAAGACAACAGCATCTACAAAGCGATTTATAACGGAACAAGAGCACTCAAGGAAACATTAGTTTCTATGATTACAACAAGAGGAAATAATCTAAATAGCTTTTGTTACGAGATGGATTCATATTGTTTAAATATCCTTAACGGTACTGCTACTGCTGAGGATTTTTTTGTGGACATTTATTGTTTGGACAAAGAAGATGACATTTGGGATGAAAAGAATTGGATTAAATCTAACCCTTATTTAGCACGTACTGAAGGTGGAATGGAAACTCTTAGGACCGATGCTCAAACAGCAAAAGATATGGGCGGTATGGACTTACGAGATTTTCTTATCAAGTGTTTAAATATGTGGTCGCAAAATGCAGATAACCAATTCATTAATGTTGAAAAATGGAAAATATGCGGATCTAATCGTACTTTGGAAGATTTCAGAGGTCGTGATTGTTGGGTTGGGCTGGATTTATCATCTGGTGGAGATTTAACCACTTTAGCTTTAGAGTTTGAAGAACCTAACAACGAATATTATTTATATTCGCATTCATTCATGCCTCGTGGTCGATTAGAAGAACATGTAGAAACAGATTTAGCTCCGTATGACTTATGGGAAACCAAAGGGCTATTAACCGTTACAGGCGGAGTTATGGACTATAAAAACGATTATAAGTTTATCATTAAGCATTTAAAAGAAATCCAAGAGCGTTACAATCTCACATTCTTGGGGATTGGTTATGATCCACATAACGCTGATGGTATCTTATCTGATTTAGAAGAGTTTGGTTGTCCTTTACTTATGATTACTCAATCAGCTAGGTTCTTGAATGATGCAACAGTTGATGTGCAGCTTAGTTGTAAATCAGAAAAACTGGAGTATGACGAACAAAATGAACTTTTAACCTGGTCTTTTACCAATGCTAAAGTCGTTAAAAACTCTTTTGGTGAAATGAAAGTAGATAAAGAACCAAGAGCAAAACATAAACGAATTGATCCAGTAGATGCTGTTATTGATGCTCATACAATGATGTTAAAAACTCGTGAAGAACCAGCAGTTGATGTAGAAAACGAGATGGAAAAGTATCTTGAAATGATGGGATGGAAAAAGTAATGTATGCATCCTTGTAGGAGGTGAGAAAGTGAATGTGGTTAAACGATTTAGGATGAAAGTAGCTAGCTTCATCGGTGGTAAACAGGATATGTCATTGCAACAACTAGTAGAATTTCTAGGTATAAGTGGTGTGAATGATAAAGCTTTGTCTGAAGCTACTTATTTTGCATGTTTGAAAGTACTGAGTGAAGCAGTTGGTAAGCTCCCACTTAAATTACTTCAATACAATGATAAGAATGGTGTTGTAAATGCTAGAAAACATCATCTATATAACTTACTTAAAGACCGTCCGAATCCATATATGACATCGTCAACCTTTTGGAGTACTGTTGAATATAACAGAAATCACTATGGGAATGCCTATTGTTTAATTTCTGGGGCTGGTAGTAAGACTCAATTGTGGATTCTACCAAGTGATAAAGTACAGATATGGAATGATAATGTAGATTTATTTAAAGGCGGTAGAAATAAAATCTATTATATTTATAGCGGACCAAGCGGGATGTACAGATTTTCTTCAGAGGAAATTCTACATTTTAAAACCTCTCATACATTTGATGGAATTAATGGTGTTGCTGTTCAAGATCAGTTAAAGTTGACGATTCAAGGTAACAGTAAAGCACAGCGAATGCTTAATAGACTGTATGATAGTGGCTTTACGGCAAAAGCTGTTTTACAATACACAGGTTCACTTAGTGATGAAAATGCAAAGACATTTGCAAAGGGTATTGAGGATTATGCAAAGGGTAATATTGAAGGATTAGACGCGATTATCCCTATACCTTTAGGGGCTACACTTACACCTTTAAATGTGAAATTGACAGATGGTCAGTTCATTGAGGTGAAAAAGTATAGCGCTTTGCAAATCGCTTCTGCATTTGGTATCAAACCACAGCAAATAGGCGATTATGAAAAGTCGAGCTATGCGAGTGCTGAAGCGCAACAATTAAGTTTTTATGTGGATACACTTCTTTATATTATCAAACAGTATGAAGAAGAAATTACTTATAAGTTATTAAGCAAAGAGGAAATTGACAACGGACTGCATTTTAAATTTAATGTATCCGTTATTTTACGTGCTGATTTAAAAACACAAATTGAAACATTGGCACAAGCTGTCGCAAGTTTTATCTATACACCTAATGAAGCTAGAGCATTTTTAGACATGGAATCTAAAGAAGGCGGAGACAAATTATTAGGAAATGGCGCAAGTATACCGGTTGAACTAACTGGAACTCAATATACTAATAATCAGCAAGGGAAGGAGGAAGTGAAAGGATGGCTCAAAAACATAATTATAGAGACACTGAAGGAGATGAAACAAACAGCTTAATTATAAAAGCGGCCCAAGTTTCTGCTCAAGAAGTAACTACAAAAGAATTGAATCAGATTAATAAGTTAACACTTTCTCCATTAACAGCGGAGGAAGTTTTTACTTTTAAACTAGTAATGTGTGATAACGAGATTGATCGCGATTTCGAAGTTTTTCCGTTGAAAACGTTGCAAGGCTTACAAAAACTATATTTGGGCAAAACCGTTATCAAAGATCATAGACGTTCTGCTGATACACAAGTAGCCCGTATTTATTCGACAGAGCTTGTTCAAGATGGTGTGAAAATATCAAAAACAGGTGAATTATATACTCAATTAGTAGCTCATTGTTACATGTTGAATACAGATGCTAATAAAGATTTGATTGCTGAAATTAAGGGTGGTATTAAGAAAGAGGTATCGGTTGGGTGTGCAACAAATAAGGCGATTTGCTCAATCTGTGGTGTAGATAATAAGAAAGATTATTGTAGGCACTTCTGGGGGAAATCATACGAAGGAAAAACGTGTCATTTCTCTTTGGAAGATGCTAAAGATGCTTATGAAGTTAGCTTTGTAGCAGTTCCAGCACAACAAAATGCTGGTGTTACCAAGTCATACGGTGCTGATAAATTTAAAGAACAGCATAGTACTGAACAAACGAATAAACAAGGCAATGAAGATTCTACTCTTTTACGTATGAGAGCTGTAGAGTCTTTTCTTTTTGCACAAAAATCATTAGATAACATTGGAGGTACTGAGAATGAATAAAAAAATGAGAGAAACATTGGCTAAAATCGAGCAGAAACGTTTAATTGCAAAAGGGTTTATGGATGGCGAAACAAAGGATTTAGAAAAAGCAGGAGAGGCACTTGATGAAATCGATACTTTACAAAAGGAATTTGATTTAGAAAAACGGCTGTTTGAAGCAGAAAAAGACAATGTAGACGATGATGGAGTTCATAAGCAAATTAATAATCAAAAAGCCAGCGGATTTAAAGCTATTGCTAAATTGCTTACAAAAAAATCATTAAACGATACAGAAAAAGCACTTATTACAGGTGGTACAGATGGTGAAAATCTTTTAATTCCAGAAGATGTACGTGTTGCAATTATTGAATTGCGTAAACAGTATAAATCAGCGAAAGGATTAATCACAGTTATTCCTACAGAATCTACTAGCGGTTCATTTAACTTTGAAAAAGGTGAAGTTGTTGGTTTATCTGATTTTACTGATGGTGGAGATGTTGATGATACAGACCAACCAGGATTTGAAGCGAAGAAATTCAGTGTTGGATGGTTTGGTAAATTAATTCCAGTATCTCGAATACTAATGGGTGCAGAAAAAGCTGGATTACTAGCTTATATTAATCGTTGGTTTGTTAAAAATGCCATTGTAACGGAAAATAAAAAGATTTTTGCGGCTCTTGCTAAAGATAAAACAGCTAAAGCATTAAAAGGATGGAGGCCATTTAAATCATCTATTAATAAAGACCTTGATCCAGATGCATTAATTGACGCAATTATTATTACAAATCAAACTGGTTTTGACATTTTAGACAGTGAGGAAGACAAAGATGGAAAACCAGTTTTACAACCTAATCCTCAAAACGCAACACAAAAAATGTTTCAAAGCTTACCTATTCATGTTTTTAGTGATGCTCAACTACCGAATGTGAGCGGGAAAGCTCCTGTATTCTATGGTTCAACAATGGCTGGGGCATATTTTATTGATAAAGATTCATTGGAGTTTGCAGTGAGTGAACATGCTTTATTTGGTAAGAATCAAACAGCATTACGTGTGATTGAAGGGTTTGATGTTATTCAAGCGGATTCGGCAGCATACATTTATGGAACATTAGAACCTACGCCAGCATCAACAACAACTGCTTAACATGAAAGATGGTGGTTTAATTGCCAGTAACATATGAGGAAGCTAAAGATTATTTAGGAATAGACTTCGATGATGCTGCCACTCAAAGAAATATTGAACGACATATCAAAACAGCAGATAAATATTTTATTGGTTCATTAGGAGAAAATTATCCTAAAGATGATTCTAGAGTGAAAGATATGGCTTTAATAGTCATATCTGATCTCTACGATAACCATGATCTCAATGACAAGGTAAGTGGAAGTATTAGAAGATTAATAACCGATTTTTCATTGCAAATCAAAATGGAAATGAGGCGTGCTGAACATGGTGTTTAAGATACCGATTGAAATTTGGGAAATGGATGAAGACACTGAGGTTTGGTCCTTGCTGCTAAAATGCCATGCAAAGGTTAATAAAGCAAAAGGGTCCGAGTACATGGGTAGTGGGGCTGTTCAATCGAAAGTAGAAACTGTTTTTGAGGTTCGATATAACAAATTGGTTGCAGCAATTGAATTAAGTACACAATTATATCGCGTAAAATTTAATGGTGTGTTCTATGATGTGAAAGATTATGACGATTATATGTATTTGCATAAGACTGTAAAATTGTTAGGAGCTGGGCGCCGTGTCTAAAGGGAACTATACAGATGTTTCTGACTTAGCAGACGCAATCGCTAATGAATTGTCTAGATACAATAAAGAAATAACAGAAGGTATAAAGGAAAAAGTAGATAAAACGATGGAGCGTTTGGTCGAAAATACAAAAAAAGATGCTCCTGTTGGACGTAGAAAAGGGAAGTACAAGAAAGCTATTTCTAGCAGAGTTGTTTTTGATGGGCCACTACATCGTACGCAGCAATGGTATGTGAAAGCTCCTCATTATCGTTTAGCTCATTTATTGAATAATGGTCATGCTTTGCGTGACGGTGGACGTTATGAAGGCGATGGACACATAACAAAAAACGAAGAAAAGGCTATTGAAGAAATTGAAAGAGGTGTAGAGGAGGTTATAAGGGACAGTGGAAATTAAAGAATGGCTTGAATCAACAGGCTATAAAGTAAAAGAAGTTCGATTTTTAACACCTCCACCTTATCCATACATCATATTTTTCGATAACACAGAAACTAGGGGTGCAGATGAGGTCAACTTAGTCATCGATCACGAAATTTTTATCGAATTGTATAGTGAATCAATTGATAAAGTAGCAGAATCAAAAATTGAAGCTTTACTAGAAAAAAAAGCATATGAATATACCAAATCAAGAGATTGGATTGGAAGTGAATCACATTTTCAAACCATATACGAATTTGAATTTATTGAAAAGAGGAGGAATAATTAATGGAAACTGTTGAAAACAAAGACAAAATCACACTTGGTAGTGGGAAATTATTTTATATGGAATATACAGGAACAATCCCTGAAAACACAGCGATTGAAACCGAACAAAATCGATTAGGATATATATCAGGTGGTGCTACTTTAGAATATAAGCCTAGTTTTTATACGGCTAAAGATGATTTAGGGATGGTATCCAAAGAAATATTAACTGAAGAAGAAGTAACTTTTAAAAGTGGTGTTCTAACCTTTAATGGAAAAACATTAGCCATTTTAAGTTCCACTGCTCGTGTGACAGATGATTCGGAAACAGGAATTAGAACAGTAAAAATAGGTGGGGCTGGAAATCAGAATGGTAAATCATATGTAATTCATTTCTTGCATGAGGATCCTGCTGATGGAGATATTCGTGTAACTATCGTTGGAACAAACCAAGCTGGATTTACTCTTGCATTTGCCAAAGATAAAGAAACGATTATTGATGCTGAGTTTAAAGCGAAGCCGCATGATGATGAAGGTACTTTAATTAGATATCAAGAGGAGATTCCAGTTGTAACACCTGGAGGTTAATGAATTGAATATTTACCTAGAGCGAGGCCTTAGAGCCTCGTTTTTATTTTACTTTTAGGAGGATTATGTATGTCTACATTAGATTTTAATAAAGTGAACAAGAAACATTTAACAATTAAATTTACAGATGGTAAATCAATCATGGTTGGAACACCGACTAAGAGGCAGTTAGATTCATTGCTAGAAAATAAAGAGTTATTTACTAGTGGAAATGATCTAGGAAAAGAACAGTTAGCCCTCTTGTATGATATGTGTGCAGATTTAATGTCTCGTAACAAAGGCAGTGTTAAAATCACCAGTGATTATTTATCAGAGATGTTTGATCTAGAAGATGTAACAGTGTTCTTTGCTGAGTATATGAAATTTGTACAAGGAATATCTAATGTAAAAAACTAACGCTCCCTTACTATCCAATAGAGAATAGTGGGGGACATAATTATTCGGTAACAACACATTGGGAACATCTTGTATCTCAATATACTAGTATTTCAATTTTGGAAGTGGAGCAACTTGATTTTATCTATTATCTGCAATTAAGACGTGATGCCTTTATAGCGAAAATGAATAAAACCGAGCAAGGACAAGAATATTTAAATAACGCTTATAGAATCGAGCAAACAAAACCAGAAAGAAGCAAATTACGAGAACGATTTGGCAAGGAGGTGTCACATGGCTAAAGGTATCAAAGGTATTACAATAGAAATTGGTGGTAATACAGGTCCTTTGGACAAAGCACTCTCTGACGTTAATAAGAAAAGCCGAGATTTACAGGGTGAATTAAGGCAAGTTGAAAGATTATTAAAGTTTGATCCAGGGAATGCAGAACTTGTCGCACAGAAACAAGAAATATTAGCTAATCAGGTTGAAAATACATCAAATAAGTTAGAGACTTTAAGACAAGCTCAAGCCCAAGTCGAAGCACAATTCCAAAATGGTGATATTGGTGTTGAACAGTATAGGGCTTTTCAACGTGAAGTTATCTCAACAGAGAATACGCTTAATAAGCTAAAGAATCAGCTGAATAATACAGCAGAAGCACACAAGGAGATGGAGGACAAATCTCGTCAACTTGAAACTCTGCTTAAAGCAACTGATTTGAGTGCCGAACAATTATCAAGTACATTGGGAAGTGAACTTGTAAATGCGATTAAGAATGGTACGGCTTCAAGTAAACAACTTGATACAGCGATAGAGAAAATTGGACAAGCTGCATTAGGTGCAAGTATTGATCTAGATAAATTAAAAATTGCTTTAAAATCTGCAGACGATGGTGCATCTTTAAAATCTGTACGGAAAGACCTAGCAGAAGTTTCAAAAGAAGCACAAAAAGCTGGTGCTGATGTCAATGGATTTGGCATGGAACTACAAGACGTTGCAGCAGGTCTTGCAGCTGGTGGTGGTATTGCTGCTGCTATCAGTACAGCATTAGATACATCTACTTTAGATACGAAAATTGAAATATCTATGGAAGTACCTGAGTCCTCTCAACAATCAGTTAAGGAAGCAATAAATACTGTATCAGCTTATGGTGTAGATGCAGAAGCAGCATTAGAAGGTGTTCGAAGACAATGGGCACTTAATAAGGATGCTTCTGATGAATCAAATGCAGCAGTTGTGAAAGGTGCAGCTACAATAGCAACTGCTTATTCTGGAATAGATTTCAATGAATTAATTCAAGAGACAAATGAAATTGCTAGTGAATTAAAGATTTCCAACGAAGAAGCACTGGGGCTTACAGATTCACTTTTGAGAGTAGGATTTCCGCCAGAACAACTAGATATTATTGCAGAATATGGTGGACAACTTCAAAGAGCTGGATTTGACGCACAAGAAATTCAAGGTATTATGGCTGCTGGTATTGAGACTGGCACTTGGAATATAGATAATCTTTTGGATGGTCTTAAAGAGGGACGAATTCGTTTAGTTGAATTTGGCACGGAAGTCCCTAAGGCCATGCAGGATGTTTTAAAAGGTACAGAAATTTCGGCCCAACAAATGCAAGAATGGGGTCAAGCTGTTGCCAAAGGTGGCGAAGAAGGTTCTGCAGCGATGGTTGAAGTGGCCAAAGCTTTAATGAATGTGGAAGACCAAACAAAGCGGAACGAATTAGGTGTTGCTATATTCGGTACGATGTATGAAGATCAAGGACAAAACATCATTGATACTTTACTTAATGCAAAAGGTGCAACTGTGGATTTAAAGACTAGTCAAGACGAATTGAATGAATCTACATCGAAATTAGATAAAGATCCTACAGTAACAATGAGAAAAGCATTTGCGGATTTAAAGGTTGCGATGGAACCTATACTTACTACTATTGCAGAGGTAATAGCTAAAATTGCTGAATGGGTGTCGAACAACCCTAAATTGGCAGCTACTATCACTGCTGTTGTAATGGCGATTGGAACCTTAGTTAGTATAGGTATTGCTTTGTCTCCCGTCTTTCTCGCAATAACAGCGGCCGCAACACCATTAATGGCTGGTATAGCTGGGATTGCGCTTCCGATTGCCGGTGTAATCGCTGCTATATCTGCACTCATAGCTATAGGAATAGCCCTCTATAAAAACTGGGATGAAATAAAAGAATATGCATCTATAGCATGGGAAGCCATAAAAAGTACCATATCAGCTGCATGGGAAGCGATTAAGTCAGTTACATCTTCCATGTGGGAAAGCATTACATCATTTTTAAGTGGAGCATGGGAAGGAATAGTGTCACTTTGTAGTTCGATATGGGAAGGAATAAAGGCATTTTTTTCATCAACATGGGAAGGTATTAAATCCACTACAGAAAGTGTTTGGAATGGGATTAGCTCCTTCTTATCAGGAATGTGGGAAGGGATTAAGTCCATTGCTGTAACAATTTGGGATGGAATTAAATTGTATTTCACAACAGTCTTAAATGCATATAAGCTGTTGTTTACTACTATATGGAATGCGATAAAGACTGTAGTAGAAACAGTTTGGAATGCTATGAAGATGTCTGCAACAACAATATGGGAAGGTATTAAAACTTTCTTTACTAGCACACTTAATGCTATAAAGACAACGTTCACGACAATTTGGAATGCTATCAAATCTGTAGTAGAAACAGTTTGGAATGGATTAAAAACATCTGCAACAACAATTTGGAATGGAATAAAAGCATTTTTTACATCTACACTGAATGCTATAAAAAGCACATTTACAACTATTTGGAATGGTATCAAAACTACTGTACTGAATGTATGGAACACATTGAAAAGTTCAGCTACATCAATATGGAATAGCATTAAGTCTTCTTTAACATCCATTTTAAACTCCATAAAATCAACATTTACTAGCATATGGAACAGTATTAAATCTACTGTTACATCTGTAACAAATGCAATGAAAACCACTATTAATAGTGTGTGGAACAGTATTAAATCGACAACAACATCGATATGGAACAGTATTAAAAATGCTATTTCAAAACCCATAAATGCTGCAAAAGATGCTGTAAACACAGCAATAGAAAAGATCAAAGATATTATGGATTTTGATTGGAAATTACCAAAATTAAAACTTCCTCATTTTAGTATTAGTGGTGATTTTAGTTTGAAACCTCCATCTGTGCCTAAAATTGGTGTAGATTGGTACGACAAAGGTGGTATTTTCTATGGTCCGCAAATTATTGGGGTTGGTGAAAAACGTCCTGAGTTTGTTGGGGCACTTGAAGACTTACATGCTATTGTAAAAGGTGCTATGAGTGAGGTTGTCATTGGTAACATGACAGGTGCGACTCGTTCTAATATAACGAACAATACACCGATTAATGTTGTTTTAAACTATCAAGGCAATACGCCGATTCAAGATGCGATGGAAATGGTAGATATAGTAGAGCTAGAATTAAATCATAGATACAATTCACGTTTAAGAATGAGTGGTGTAAAAAAATGATTTGCATAGAAACTCTTGAAGGTGTGAGGTATGATCTTGCTAGTATCGGATTAATACCTTTAAATTTTACTCCAAGTTCACCTTCACCAAAACATTTTACAGAAGAAATCGAAGGTCGTAACGGTTACTTAGATTTAGGTACTACATTTGGAGGTAGAACAATAAGGGTAAAATTCTTACTTGAAGGGAAAGATATATATGATTATTTTTTGCTTATAGCTGAAGTGTTTAAGTTGTTTGATGCGCGAACAACTTTCTTCCTTATAAATAAGTATGAACCGGGAAAACGTTGGAGGGTTAAAACATCTACAATGTATACACCAGACAGATTGAATCCTTTGTCTGCAGCTGTAGACATTGAATTTAAATCGTCTTCAACGTTTTGCGAGTCATATGGTACAACACTTAACCCATTTACCTTTGATTCTGAACTATGGCAAGTGGGACAAGGTGTTATATCAGAAGATTTAGTGTATGTGCACAATACATCATCATTTAGAATTTGGAATGGCTCAGATATTGAAATAGATCCAAGAGAGTTACCATTACTAATAAAATACCAAGGTGTTTCAGATAGATTAACTATCAAAAATCTAAGCACAGGTGATGATTGGTCCTATAGTGGTACAAGTAGTATAAATGATACGATTACATTAGATGGCGTAAAGTCGTTAAAAAATGGTCAAAGCATACTTAAGAGTACGAATAAAAAGTTAATAACACTCAAACCAGGGTGGAATGATTTTGAACTAACGGGAGCTAGTGATTTTCTTATCACTTTTGACTTCCGTTTTTATTATTTCTAAGGCGGTGATTGAATGACAGTCATGAGAACCATTGGGAATCACTTGAACAGAGGTTATCGAGATGATTTGAATTGGAATTTTGCAAAGTTAGAATCAATGGTTGCTGAAGCAGAAAACCTTACTGACCAAGTGAAACAAGAGTTACTAAAAGAAATAAAGGAATTGCGGATGCAGGTTGAAAGCTTTAACATAGACGAAATTCATGCTTTAATTCAGCAAATGAATCAAAAAATTGTAGAAGCGAAAACAGCTACATTATTAGCTACCGAAAAAGCAGCACTGGCAGATACATCGGCAACTAATGCTAATGAAAAAGCGATACTAGCTAACCAGAAAGCTCTTTATGCTGAAGAAAAAGGAGATTATGCAAATGAGAAAGCAATATTAGCGGACGAAGCTGCAACAAATGCCAACCTAGAAGTGTCCAATTTAGGTGAGTTAAAAATAAATGTGGTCAATGCTACACAGGAAGCAAATAAAGCAACGGACAAAGCTACAGAGGCAACGACAAAAGCGAATGAAGCTACACAGAATGCTACAGATTTAGTAAATGAGTTAACACCTATTTTGCCGAATGTAGAAGGCTTAGAAAACATCGGAAGCTATGATGCTACCACAGCGTATAAGAAAAATAATATTGTGGAGTATAACGGTTCATCGTTTCAAGCGTTGAAAGATACCACAGGAAACACACCACCAACCTTACCTATTAAATTAAATGAGTTTTGGGTTTTAGTGGCACAAAGAGGAATTGACGGTGAGGGTAGCGTTTCATCGGTAAATGGAAAGTCTCCGAATGTGGATGGGAATGTTGTTTTGGTTGCAGGAGATATTGGGGCCGAACCTAGGATTGAAAAGAATACAGCTTTTAATAAGGAATTTGGTAGTGAAGCTGGAACAGTTGCAGAAGGAAATCATAACCACACTCTATCTGGGTTATCAGAGAAAAGTTATAACTCCTTAGATGACACACCGACTATTCCAAGTAAAACCAGTGAATTAACAAATGACAGTGGGTTTATTACGGATGTAAGTAACAAAGTAGATTCAACAGATTTTGAGTCGCATAAGAACGAAAAAGCGACAACAACAAGTAAAGGTCATGTACAGTTATCAAACGACACGAACAGTGTTAGCGAAACAGAAGCACCTACCATGAAAGCTTTAAATGAGGTAAAGTTATTAGCCAATGACATTAAGAAAAAATGGGCGAATGTTGTTGGCAGTCCATTATTACCAAACGATACACAAGCCCAATTAATGAACAAAACGCAAACGATTAAGAATACGTTGGCGTCAAACCTTACTGCTAAAGGTGTTTCGGCGACTGGTACAGAAGGATTACAAGCGTTAGCTGGTAAAGTAGCCAACATTGAAAAAATAGGAAGCGTTTCTACTGGCTATGTTATAATAGGTGGTTTTAACGCATGGCGTGCAACTACTTCTACGACATTCCAATCTTATAAAGATTTCAACTCTAATTTATCAGGAAGCATTTATATACAAGTTAGGGCGTCAGTTCAGTATTCTTCTTACTACGGATATGTAGGGGTTCAAATAAATGGATACACAAGAGATGAACAATTGATAAATAGCATGGCAGAACAAGTTGTTGTGTTATCTACTTCTGTAGGAGTAGGAGATAGGGTTACGGTCGTATACAGAAGCGAAAACCCCGGCGGTAGCTGCTATGTAGGAGGTTTCGATATATCAGCTAACCACAATCCGTTATTCGAAGGCATGTAAACAGCACCCATTGAGGTGTATTTTTTATTTATAAAGAAGGTGATAACTTGCTTGTAGTGACTGACTTACAAGGAAATACAGAAGCCTTAACAGATGTACAAAATGTAGAAATTCAAGAGGTAATAAAAGAAGACTTTACAATCAGTTTTACTTCTTTTTTAACGGAGCGAAATTCTCATAGTTATCCATTACTTGAAAATGAATCAGTAGTGGAATACGACGGGCATGAATTTTGTGTGAAGAAGATGGATGAGGTACGAAATAGAAAGACTGTTATTGCACAACATATCTTTTTTGATTTAATAGATTCAAAAAAGGATGACATTTTTGGTGGAACAAGAACTGCAAACGAAGTATTCACATGGTTGCTAAGTGGAACGGGATGGACATTTGAAATAGTTGGTACTATTCAATCTACATTGTTGCCGAACTTCGGGAATAGTAACGTTCTAGCTTTAATTAGATCAGCATGTGATTCATTTGATTGCAGTATTAAGATTTGTCCTAATCGTCACTTAAAAGTAGGAAAACGTGTCGGTTTGGATAAAGATGAGCAATTCCGATATAAACATAATATAAAAACGTTAAAAAAATTAGTAGACACCACCAATCTTACAACTTGTGTCAAAGGTATTGGTGGGAATGGTTTAACGGTCATATATAAATCTCCTAATGCTTCCTTATATGGAGAGCGTTGGGGAGATGATATAGAAAATGAAAAAATTACAACATCAGAATCTATGATTGAGAGATTAAAACAAGAAATAAACGATGTTCCAGAAGTATCTATCGATATTGATGCTATAACTCTCGGCATGGATGTTGGAATAGATGATGGTATATGGACGATATACGAACCAATGGGAATTGAATTTTTAAGTTATGTTACATCTATAAAATCCTATCCATTTAGTAACAAACCAAGCGTGGTAACACTTTCTAATGTGAAACAGACATTAAGTGATATTCTTACTCAAACAAAGATTGAAATTGATGAAAATAAGAAAGAAACGCGTTCAAAGTTTGAACAAACGAATGACCGAATTACATTAGAGGTTGAACGTGTAGACGAATCTATCTCTAAGGTGGAATTAAAAGCAGATCAAATCGAATTATCTGTACAGCGTGTAGATGAACGTGTCGGAGATGCTGAAGCACAATTAGTTATTCAAGCTGACCAAATACAATCAAAAGTATCTCAAACAGATTATAACGGTGATACGATTTCCTCACTTATAAACCAAACAGCTTATAGCGTAGAAATCGAAGCTAGACGTATTGCGTTAAGAGGAGAAGTTACATCGGATAATATTCAGGTAGGTAATGAAATTAGACTTGGAGATAGTTCGTGGAATAGCTCAAAATCATTAATTTTCAACGATTCTACTTATTTATCAGCGAATGGTGATAGGTTAGATATATATGCCTCAAACTATGTAAACTTTTATGCCACGGTTGCGTTTCATGGTGGAGTTGATGGTGTTGTAGCAACACGAAGTGACCAAAGCGTGTCAGTGTCGTTTGACAGTGATTTATCTATGGATGTAACAGTTAATGGACGAACTGCAAGGTTTAAACCTGTATAGGGAGGAGGAGTTATTAATGAATGTTCAAATTTCATTACATGACGGAATAACAATAACTGCGAATATAGAAAACTACAATGCAGCAGAGCTTGCAACACAGCTGAACGATCCTAGGATTCTAGTAATCAATTTAGGTGATTTCATTATCAATAAAAATACAGTCAAGATGATTGCGCCAACAACACCACAATAGTAGGTGTATTTTTTATGGCCAAAATTAAGGGGGACATAACATGTTAGAACATCCATTATTAACTCTGTTACCTAAATATATTACGGTAATGATTCTGTTTTATTTGCTCTCAAAAGCTTTAGACTTTTCCACAGGACTTTTAAAAACATGGAAGAATGGCGGTTACAAATCAGCAACTATGCGTAACGGTATTATCCGTTGGGTCGGTGAGCTTCTCGCGATAACATTTGTATTGTCGTTAGACTATGCTCTTGGTCTTAATTATTATCTAACAGGCTTCACCTTAGCATTGTTTTTATACAAAGAAGCAGGAAGCATTTTAGAGAACTTAGGAGCTATTGGTGTAGAATTACCGTCCGTTGTAACTGAAAAAATCGAAGTGTTAAATAAAGAAGAAAGAGCTGAAAAAGATGACACTACAAACATTAATCGATAAATCTACAAAACGTATGGGTACTGTACACTCAGTTGTCCTGGCATCAGCCATTGAAATGATTAAGCGCGCACATAAAGAAGGAATTAACGTACTCGTTACCGATGGTTATCGTAGCATGGAAGAACAAGCTAGAATCTATGGTAAAGGTCGTCAATCATATTACTACAAAGGTAAAAACTACGGTGATCCAGATGAATCAATTGTATCAAACGCAAAGCCAGGTAGTTCAAATCACAATTACGGTTTGGCCATAGATTTTGTATTGTGTAACGATGATGCCAGTGAGGTTTACTATGAGGTAAACGCCAAATATAAACGTGTTGCAGCAATCGGTAAATCGCTTGGCTTTGCCTGGGGTGGAGATTGGAAAGGATTTAAGGATTACCCACACCTTGAAATGATGGGCGGTCTTACTCTAACTGATCTACAACGAGGTAAACGCCCAAAACTTAATATCAATTTTATTCCCGAATTAATCGATGATGAAACAGGAAAGGAAGATGAAGATATGAAATTCAATCCATCAAACGAAAGCATGAAACAATCTGTAGCAAGGATGCTACTACGATTATCAGAAAAGGAAAACGGCATCAGCAAAGAGCATCGTGAACAATTCTTAAAAGGTGAAATGACAGTGAGTGATGCTATTGCTCTTTTATACGTTGCACATGATCGTGGATTAATTGTTGGTAAATAAATGTATAAATTCAGCGAGACAAGACATAATATAAATGTTCTCTTGATTATCAGACCATGAGACAACTTAGTGCAAAGCCCGTCCGGTTGGATGGGCTTATTTTTTTGATTAATTATTATTATCCTTGATGTCCACCAACCAGCCCAGCACGTTTAAGTGCAGTGCCTCCATTAGCATAAGAAGATGCTTTCAATATAGCTGTTTTTCCAAACTTGTTTCTAATACTATCAATAGTTGCATCTAAAGCTTCTTCTTTTTGTATTTTCTCTGTATCTGAAAAAAGATTAAGCTGCATGTTCGTTTTAGATGAAATTTTCCCGACTGAAATACCAATTGAGCGTACAATATGTCCATTGAATCGATTACGAAAAATAGTAAGACAGACTTCTGTAATTCGACTGGTTAGATCAGTAGGTGTTTCTAGTTTCATTTGTTGTGAAAATCCTCTTCCAAACTCGTCTTTACTGAATCCCACAGATAGATGAACTACTTCACCAACAACCTTATGCTTCCGTAAGCGTGCTGCAACATCGTCAGCCATCTCACATATAACAGTTTCTATTTCATGCGCGTCTTTATAATCTCGTAATAGTATTTGGCTCTTACCATAGCTTTTTTCTCGTGGTTGAACTTTATCACTTATACGGCTAAAATCCACACCCCATGCATGATAATAGAGTTGTTCACCCATTACTCCAAGCCTTCTCTTCAATGATTTAACATCATATTTTGCAAGCCCAGACACCGTACAAATACCCATCCTATTCAATGTTCTTGCAGTTCGTGGTCCAATTCCCCACATATCCGTTAGGGTTTTAATTTTCCAAACAGTATTAGGAACATCTTCATAACTCCAATAAGCGATTCCACCAGGTCGTTTTTTCGCTTCATTATCGAGACAAAGTTTAGCAAGAAGGGGATTGTCTCCAATTCCGATTGTTGCACAAAGTCTTAATTCTCTTTCAATATCCTGTCTAATTTGTTTAGCTATTGTGAACTTGTCACCAAATAGTTTCCTAGATGCAGTTACATCAAGGAATGACTCATCAATTGAATAGATATGAAGGTCATCATTACTTACATACCGTCTGAAAATGTCCTGGATGATGCGATTAACATGCAAATAAAGTTTCATACTAGGCTCGGCTAAAATAATACGTGAGTCATTTGGAATTTCATAGAGACGATTACCTGTTTTAATCCCGAACTCTTTTTTTACGGCTGGTGAGGATGCTAATACAACAGATCCTAGTCGGTCTTTCTTTCCAATTACAACTAGAAAAGTAGTCAACGGATCTAAGTTACGCTTAATGCATTCCACTGATGCAAAAAATGCCTTCATATCGACACACAATATATCTCTGCGTGGTAACTTAGAAACATCAAATTCCATAGCTGTCAACCTCTGATATAGAACGGATTTCTGTAATAGGAATAAATTCACCTTTAATTCCCTCCGTGTCTTTTAAATATATACCTTTAAGAATTGCGTCATACTTCCAGACATATCCCGTAGAATGTTTTACTATCTCATAAGGGTTAAGATGGTTAGCGTACTCTATTCTGATAGATGTTTGATTTTGGTGAGATAGAAGTAACATTTCATTGAATAGTTCTAGAGATTGTTCATCTAAGAAGATGGGAGCTGTCTTTTTACGATTATGATAATTCATATCCTCGTTGTGCTCTGTTAACACAAACCCTTGCCACTTCATCATTCCACGGTCTCGATAAGCCATTCTAATCCATCCTTTTAATTTTTATCTTATGTTATTTTCTTGATAATTATACAAACGA
Organism: Bacillus sp. JJ722; assembly: GCF_036963345.1. Lineage (NCBI taxonomy): Bacteria > Bacillati > Bacillota > Bacilli > Caryophanales > Bacillaceae > Bacillus > Bacillus sp. JJ722. The sequence continues at coordinate 10,986 of NZ_JBALMO010000105.1, read as the reverse complement.
GTGTTCTGTTCATAAGTAATTATAAGAACGTTCGTTCTCGTTTTCAAGAGGAATTATCTTTTTTTAGGTTTATTTCAGAACAAATGTTCCTATATAATGATGAAAAAGAACCGACTTATGTCAGTTCTAATCTTAACTATTGCTCGTTAAATATTTCAAACTAAGATATTTATCTTCTTTTTTCTCATATGAAAACATATATTATTAAAAAACCACCTAATATTAAAGGAGTTTTATATGAGAAAAAAAATTTTAATGATATTAACATCAGTATTAGCTATTGGTCTTGTGGTCTATGTAGGAAACAAGTTCACAACAAAAGAAACAAACATTGATAAAACTGTAGAAAATACAAGCTTTTCAAATGCTTATGCTAATAAAACTTTAGATGAAATGGAAAACAAAAAGGTAATAGATTTAATTTCAAAAGAATTAAAAAATAAAAACTATAAATCTACTGGAATAATCATGTATTCTCTTGGTGAAAATGATAAACAAAATGAAATGACTATACCTATTTCAAAAAATGAATATAAAGGTGAAAAAACTAAACAAGAAATAGACAATATAATTAATAAAATTTTACAAGAAAATGGTTTCAGTAAGTTTAAAGTTTCACTTATTCCAGAATAAATCTAATTTTGAATTTCTAAATAAACAGTATCTCCAATTATGATTTATTACATTGACAGACATGGTAATGTAACAAGACGTATTATCACGGTGATAGCGATGAACAAAACATCTATCAAGGCTTTTTGTCATTTAAGGAAAGCTGAACGTATATTTAAGATTGATAATATCCTTTCATCAGGACCAATCGGAAAGAGAAATGTTTCTTAATGCAATTTAAACTAACAAAGAGAAATGAGATGACACCATTGAAACCTTTAGGAAAAAGACAACAAGAGATTTTAGGGTTTATTGAGGAATACACTAATCATCATGGATTTCCACCAACTGTACGAGAGATTGCGGATGGAACGGGATTAGCATCTTCATCGACAGTACAAGAGCATTTACGTAAACTAACAAATAAAGGTTTTCTTAGACGAGATCCAAATAAACCACGAGCGATTGAATTACTTATGGGTGAGGAAAGAAAGCTAGTCGTTAGTGATTTAACTAACGATGACAGGAATAAATTATTTATGGAATTAGTGAAGCGTGGATTTAGTGTGAAGATAAAATAAGTAATTATAGACCCAATCTATTATTAAGAATTACGGTATAGTATAGTATGTGAATTTGAAAATAATGTATAATTTTATTAAAAAGAGTGGTGATTAGGTGACTAAGTTTGTGATATTTGGAATTGTTGTTTTTACTATATTATGCTTTTACTTCACTCTGACATTTTTTGAATATTTACGTACAAATGATGAACGGATAATTAAACAATCAAAACTAGGAGCTGTAGCTTGTATTACTCTGGTATTAGGATTGTTGGTTTTATTACTATTTTAGTTAAAATTTTTACATTTATTCCCATTTTAGAGTATGATGTGAATAAGGGGTAACAATACCTCTTACTATTCTCTTATTTAAATTTATTATTAAAAGGGAGATACTAGCTATGAGTTAGTATACCCAACGCTTAGCCCATAAGTTCGTCTTCCAGGACGGAATGCTTATGGGATTTTCTTTTGTATTTACAGTAAATCATACCTAGCTTTACAATTAAGTTGTTGCTATCTCCAAATTTATAGCATACAGTTTTACCACTATTCAGCCACCAGGTAGCTATACTACTTAGGGCTATTTTGTTTCCTAAAGGGATATAATTATAGATTTTTATACTCACTTGTCTTAGTATCGTGATGGTGCGTATAGTTCATCAATACAATATCTACACCTTCTAAACTTGTTCTATTTATTTCAGAATGGCCAAAATATGTTTTAGTATCGATTTTAAATGTGGCGGAGTCAATTCCCCACACTGTTTCACCTTTACTTGGATCTATGGTTTTAAGAGTTAGTTCTACTTCATACCATCGTTTTGATTCTTTACCAGTATGGTCAACTATTAAAGAGATTTTACGAACTCTTCCTACTGAGAAAGTAGTCTTATCTCCACATTCATCTCGAACAGCTTTAAGAATATACGGACTTAACATATCGATGAATATGTCTTGTGAAGTAGCATATATTTCTTTTTTTACTTTGTAGTTCGAAGGTTTTTCGGCACATACATTAGTAAAAGGAATAAAAAAGATAAACGCAACCAATAAAATATTAATTCTAATCTTCATAAATTCACCTCACTCTTACTTTCTCACGCCCTGACTGTAAATATACATATTGCCTAGTGTAAGCCTTATTACACTAACCAGCACTTTATTAGAATAGGAACTATAAGAGGTAGTATCTTTATTCTTCCAACCAGTTATAAATACCATTTCCTTTACGTGCTAATTCAGCAGCAGTATTTCTCCATGCACCGTAAATGTAGCCCACAACATCATTTCTATTACGTTTTTTCTTCACGTTTAAAATAGCTTCTTTGAATGATTTAACAAAGCTGTCCACATAATCCAGAGCATCTACCTTTGATTTCCTAGCAGCTAATTTCAAACGACTCCATAAACGATAAATGTCTGTAGCATCATTAAAGAAAGGTCTTACAGTATCAATAAATAATTTTGGTACGTTTGATGAAACATACGTGTAGTCATAAAATTCGATTGTGTTATTCACATTGTTATCCACACTATTTTCGCTAATAGCAGATACTTCTACCTTACGTATGTTTTTAATCTTTTGTTTTAAAGTAGTAGTTGTTTTAATGGTCGGACACTTTCCACTCTTTTTAGAAGGGGTCTTGTCGGACACTTCATTCATTGGAAGAATTTGAATAGCATTAGCCGTTTGTCTCATATCTTTATTTCGTTTCATTGCTACCTGACGGATCATGCCTAAGTCTTCTAATTTCTTCATTAATCTTTGTACAGTCTTATAAGAAACTTCTAGCTTGTCTGCAATCGTATTTTTATACATGTAGCTCACGCCTAAATTCTTGCAGCTATGACGTTTTAAAAGCTCAAGTAATGTAATTAGTCTAGCTTGTACATCTAAACGCTTAACAGACGTGCTAATAACGTCTCTATATGATCTAACTGTTTTATTTAGTTCTTCTAATTCAGTAAATGATGATAAGTTTTTATATGCTGTTTCTCCAGCTATTACATCTATACGCTTCTTCATGAATACTCGTCTCCTTGTGGAAACAAAAAAGCAATGCTGCCTGATAGCAAACATTGCTTAAGAAACGTACATCATGTAAAATTATCACATGAGTACAGCAAGTGTTTGCCTATCGAGAGTAGGCGGACGGTATAAGGATGTTCCAGCATCACTTATACACGTTGTGCTCTTTTGTTTTATATTCATGTCTTTTATGGGCGGAAGTGTTCCGCCTCCAACCCATATAGCTGCAATTTGTCCTAAAGCTGTTAGTGTTGCAATACCTGAAGATAAAGATTCGGCGAAAAGATGTGCTACAGACCCAGCAAGAGATATTCCGGAAAATCCTGACCCATCTAGTCCAGTGATACCACCTACAATTGTTAATGTTACAGCGGCGATTTCTTTCGTTAAAGGAACGGTCCCAGCAAGAGCTGTACCTAAATCATTTACAATACCGTGAGAAGCTTGTGGTAAATACTCACCAATGATTTTGGTGAAGCCTGCATCACCTAAATAAAAGAAAGCTGCGATTGGAATGACAGGTCCGAATACTTTAAATCCAAATTGGAAGCCATCAATTAAATATTGTGTGGTTTTCTCAAGTCCTTTGTTTCGATGAGCCACCATGGTAAGAAGAATAAGAATAAAGATAGCAGTTCCTCCGATTAATGCTGTTGCATCTCCACCTTGAAGGTCAAGAACAAACATGCCAACTACATCTAACGCGAATAAAAACGGAATGAGAAAGGCAAACCATTTCTTTTGAGTGTTGGTTAGGAGTGTTTGCTTTGGAGTGGGAGTGTTGATGTGGGTCATGCTCATATTAGAAGTAAATTTATTTCTTTTCATATCTCGTCTAAGGAACCAAAAGGCTGTGATGGTTGTGACGAGTCCCATTGTTATAACAAGTGGAATACTGGCAGAAATAACATCTCCAACAGGAATGCCAGCTGCATCACCGGTCAGCTTTGGCGCTGCTTGGATGATGAAATCGCCAGATAATGCAATGCCATGTCCGAATAAATTCATCGCAATAGCCGCTCCTAGTGCGGGCAAACCTACCCGAATGGCTACTGGGAGAAGAACCGCTCCAATTAGTGCAACACCAGGTGAGGGCCAGAAGAACCAAGAGGTAACCATCATGACAATCCCAATTGTCCAAAAGCTAAGTGCTGGGGTTTTCATGAATTTTGTGAAAGGTGCAACCATTACATCGTTAATCCCCGTATCTGTTAAGACTTTGCTCATGGACACAATAATTGAAATAATTAAGATCGTTGGTAGCAATTCTGAAATGGCGTAAATAAAACTATTAAAAACACCACTTATCGAGCTCGTCAAGTTATTCGTTGCTAAAACAGCAATCGTGAAAATACCTATAATACAGATGAGAGATGTATCTCTTCTCATCACCATAAGCGTAATAATCCCAATAATGAAAGCAACGTAAACCCAGTGTATGAGTGTTAGTTCAACTCCCATAAAAAAACCTCCCTTATTCTGAAGTTAGGCGAGTGCCCGAATTTCTAATACAGAATATGAGGGAGATTTTTTTTTGGTGCTAGGAACCATAAAGCTATACTGTTTAATCTTCTTTGAAAGTAGGAACAAAATATTTCGATACAAATGCTTCCCCAGAGAAAATTTTTTGTGAACTGTTTGAATAAGCTTTACTTGATTTTTGACTATGTGCATCTTTGAATGATTTTGATGATTGCCAAGCATTGAATGCGCTTTCGTTCTGCCATTGTGTTAGAATTATATAGGTTTCAGAGCCAATAGGTCTTAAGATTCGAATGGCTTGAAATCCTGGCTGATTTTCCACTTTACCTGCGCGATTTTTGAACATATGCTCAAAAACAGGACGGCTTTCCTCAGCTACTGGTATGTTGTTCATAACAATGAAACCTTCTTGTTCTAAGTCGCCCATTCCATCAACGATTTCATATTTTCGTGGATGTTTAAAAAGTGTAGTATCATTCGCTTCTTGTAATAAAAGCGTTTTATCTGCATTGTGTAAAAGAATCAGTTTTTCATTACTATTTTGTAACTTAACTTGACGTAAATATTCGAAGGTACCTGATGTAATATAAATATTCATTTGATTCACTCCTTAAAAAATTTCAATTCTTATTAATGATAGAGTGTAATGCTGGAAAAAAAGGTATTTTTTCGACAATTAACTACATCATCTATACAATCGAGGTTGAAAAGGATATATTGAAATCATATGCCCTAAAAAAGGGTGTTACATAAATCTATGTACATTATACTAAATGATTTCAGACAAAAAAGACATATGAGCTATAGAGTTATACGATTGATATACAAAAATAGAAATATCACAGTTCGAAAGGTGGATGTAAGATGGTTAAGGATTTTAACGATACATTTTTAAAAGCTGCAAGAGGCGAACAAACAGATTATGTGCCAGCATGGTTTATGAGACAGGCAGGCCGCTCACAACCTGAATACCGCAAAATTAAAGAGAAATATTCTTTATTTGAAATTACACATCAACCTGAACTCTGTGCTTATGTAACAAGACTTCCAGTGGAACAATATAATGTCGATGCTGCAATTCTCTATAAAGATATTATGTCTCCACTTCCCGCGATAGGAGTAGATGTAGAGATAAAATCTGGGATTGGTCCAGTAATTTCTAATCGCATTACTTCACTTGCAGATGTTGAGAAACTTGGAGAAATCACACCTGAAGAAGATGTTCCTTACGTGCTCGATACGATTAAATTATTAACAGAGGAACAATTGAATGTTCCGCTTATTGGATTTGCCGGAGCACCGTTCACGCTAGCTTCTTATATGATTGAAGGTGGTCCTTCTAAAAATTATAACAAAACAAAAGCTTTTATGTATGCTGAACCAAAAGCATGGTTTGCACTGATGGATAAGCTGGCTGAAATGACAATTACGTATGTAAAAGCACAAATAAAAGCGGGTGCAAAAGCTATTCAAATCTTTGATTCATGGGTAGGTGCTTTAAATGTAGCAGATTATCGCATATTTATTAAGCCGACGATGAATCGTATTTTTACCAGCTTAAAAGAAGAAAATGTACCTTTAATTATGTTCGGTGTAGGTGCTAGTCATCTAGCTTTAGAATGGCATGATCTTCCGCTAGATGTTGTGGGCTTAGATTGGAGAATGCCTATTTCAGAAGCGCGCGTGATGGGAATCACAAAGGCCGTACAAGGAAACCTAGACCCTGCTATATTACTAGCTCCTTGGGAAGTAATTGAAGAAAGAGCGAAGGCTATTCTTGATCAAGGTATGGAACAACCTGGTTATATTTTTAACTTAGGACATGGCGTATTCCCAGAAGTGAACCCGGACACATTGAAGAAATTAACGGAATTCATTCATACTTATTCAGCATCGAAATAAATAATTGACAAATCATAATACAAAATGACAGTAACCATTATTAACGAAGGTGGATGAATAGCAGTGAAGAAGAAAATTGGCTTATTAGTTATGGCTTATGGAACTCCATATCGAGAAGATGATATAGAGCGTTATTATACGCATATTAGAAGAGGACGAAAACCTTCTGATGAAATGTTACAAGATTTAAAGGACCGGTATGAGGCAATTGGTGGTATTTCTCCGCTAGCAGCAATTACAGAGGAACAAGCAAAAGCGTTAGAGCAAAGATTGAATACTATTCAAGATGAAGTGGAATTTATATCTTATCTTGGATTAAAACATATAGAACCTTTTGTTGAAGATGCTGTTACACAAATGAAGGAGGATGGCATTGAAGAAGCGGTAAGTATTGTTCTAGCGCCGCATTTCTCTACATTTAGCGTGAAATCTTATAATGGTCGTGCTTTAGAACAAGCGGCAAAGATCGGTGGACCGCACATCACATGTGTAGAAAGCTGGTATGATGAGCCGAAGTTTATAAATTATTGGGTAGATCGTGTACAAGAAACGGTTCAGTCAATGAGTGAAGAAGAACGTAATAATATGGTAATGATTGTGTCAGCTCATAGTTTGCCTGAAAAGATCCTTTTACATCAAGACCCATATCCTGAACAAATACGAAAAACAGGAGAGTTAATCGCACAAGGAGCAAATATTGCCAATTGGGAAATGGGTTGGCAAAGTGCAGGTAATACTCCTGAGCCTTGGCTGGGCCCTGATGTGCAGGATTTAACTCAAAATTTATATGATGAACATGGTTATAAAGCTTTCATGTATTTACCTGTAGGATTTGTATCGGAACATTTGGAAGTTCTTTATGACAATGATTATGAATGTAAAGTAGTGACAGAAAGATGTAACACCTCTTATTATCGTCCACCAATGCCAAATGCACATGAAGATTTCATTGATGCAATGGCGACTGTTGTATTAAGAGAACATGCGAAAATAAATGAATGATTCATAAAGCTACCTGTATATAATAAGGGTAGCTTTTTTATGATTTAAATAAAAAATGTTTTACAATTAAAAATAGATGTGATATATTGCTATTTGTACATTGTGACCGTATTAGTCATTTGGTCATTTTGTGCTACATAAGGAAATGTAGAGGTGATTGAATGGCCATTGATCGCAAGCAACTTATCGTAGATGCAGCGACAAAATCATTTTCACTATTTGGTTATAAAGCTACAACAATGGATCAAGTTGCTAAACTAGCAAACGTTGGAAAAGGAACGATTTATAACTTTTTCACAAATAAAGAACAACTTTTTCAAGAAATCGTTCATTCGCTTATTCTAGAGATTAAACGTGCGGCAGAGAATAGTATTAAAGATGATAAAAGTTTTCACGAAAACTTGCATTCAGCACTTAATGAAATTCTTGAATATCGCACGAAGCATCAATTTATGATGAAGCTGTTTGAAGAAGAGCGAGAAATGGGAACGCCAGCTGTAGCTGAAATGGTAAATCAAATAGAATTAGCCATTGTCGCACACATTAAAGAAAAAGTAGATCTCGCCGTCAGTAAAGGAGAAATAACAGTCTATAATTCTGAGGTGTCTTCTTTCTTAATGTATAAGATGTACAAAGCATTGATTTTTGATTGGGAAAAAAATCATGAATCATTAGAGAAAGAAGAAATTGCTAAATTATTTCAGCATTTCATCCTTAAAGGATTATCAATTCAAATTCATTGATAGTCCTCATTTTTAACACTAAAATGACCAAGTGAACAAAACGGTCAGTTATTCACGGAGGGGAACTATGAAAGGTAAATCATTTTTGGGGGAATGGAAGTCGATTTTTACAAATAAAGCACTTCTCATTCCTATAATTGGTGTAATGTTAATACCAATTTTATATGCAGGTATGTTTCTATGGGCATTCTGGGACCCATACGATAAATTAGAGGATCTACCAGTTGCTATTGTTAACGAAGATCAAGGCGCGACTTTCGAAGGGGAACATCTTGAAATAGGAGATGAGTTGGTAAAGAATTTAAAGAAAGATAAGACATTTAACTTTATCTTTGTTGACAAAGAAGAAGGATATAAGAACTTGAAAAATCAAGATTATTATATGCTTGTTGAAATTCCAAAAGATTTCTCGAAAAATGCAACGACGATTCTTGATGATAATCCGAAGAAGCTTGAATTGAAGTATGTTCCAAATGAAGGTTATAACTTCTTATCAGCACAAATCGGTGAAACGGCTATTGAAAAAATTAAAGCAGGCGTTTCAGAAAACATTATTAAAACATATTCAGACACTATTTTCGTCGCAATGGAAAAGATGTCTGATGGTTATAAAGATGCAAGTGATAAAGCAGGCGAATTGAATGATGGTGCTTCAAAAGTAAGTGATGGGAATAAAGCGATGAAGGAATCGCTTGCTACACTTGCTGCTAGTCAAATTCAGTTCAAAAGCGGTTATGACACATTGTATGAAAATATCGGAAAAGCAAGCGATGGATCTCAAAGAGTTGCTAGTGGTATAGGTCAGTTGAATGGTAAGTTTGGAGAATTACAAACAGGTGGATCAGATATAAAAGCTGGTATTGATACGCTTACCCCTGGAAGCAAAGAACTAAGTGCAGAGATGAATAAGGCTTATACGGGTACGAATGAGATGGTAAATGGAGCTAAAAACCTTCAAGCTGGTTCAGCAAAAATTACAAGTGGTTTAGCAGATTTGAATCAGAATATACCTGAATTAGCAGAAGGGGCTCAGTCTGTTTCAGCAGGAGCAAAAAGTATATCAGAAAATGTAAATAAACTATCAAATGGTGTAGGCACTGTAGCAGAGGGAGAAAAGAATTTACAAGATGGCTTACAGCAATTACAAAGTAATTTATCAGCGCTTCCACCAGAGGTACAACAGCAGCTATCAGGTGCTGTGTCTCAACTTGTTAAAGGTAGTCAACAAGTATCAGCCGGTAGCCAAGAAGTTGTGGCAAGTAGTAAATCATTAGCAGCAGTTAGTAATCAAGTAGCTAATGGAAGTACAGTATTAGCTAATAATGTTAATGCAGCTAAATCAGGTGCAAATGACTTATATGCAGGTTCAAAAGAAGTGACGAATGGTCTTAATAACCTTAGTAGTAAGGTAACAGAGTTACACCAAGGTTTAGGTAAATTAAATAGTGGAGCTGGAACATTAGCAAACGGTCTAAATGATCTACAAGTTGGTCAAAATAAATTAGTAGCAGGTATGAACCAATACGGCGTTAAGAATAGTGAAGCTGCTAAAGGTGCACAAGATTTAAATCTTGGCTTACAAGCACTTTCAGGCGGTGCTAGCCAATTAGCTGATGGCTCAAACCAATTAGCAGATGGAACAAGTAAAATATCTGCGGGTGCTAACGAATTAGCAGACGGTGCCGGAAAAGTTCAAGAAGGTACAGAACAATTCAAAACAGAGCTAGGCGGTGCAGCGGATGATAGCTCGAAATTGCATACAACAGAGAAAACATCTGATATGATGTCACAACCATTGGCTGTTGATAAAGAAATAATGGATCATGTTCCTAACTATGGTACAGGATTCGCACCATACTTCTTATCGCTTGGATTGTTTGTTGGAGCGTTGATGCTTTCAATTCTATATCCTATGGTTGAACCAGCTGTTATTCCGAAAAATGCATTTAGTTGGTTTGCAAGTAAGTTTGGTGTGTTGGCGATTATTGGTATCATTCAAGCATTAATTGCTGCAGCTATCTTGTTGTTAGGATTAAAAATCGAAGTGCAAAGCGTTCCGTTATTCCTTCTATTTAGTATTATAACAAGCTTAGTGTTCATTACACTCATACAGTTCTTTGTTACATGCTTTGGAAATCCAGGACGTTTCATGGCGATTATTATCTTAATTCTTCAATTAACAACAAGTGCAGGAACATTCCCACTTGAGTTAATTCCAACTCCATTACAGTTCTTTAACGCTTTCTTACCGATGACATATACAGTGTCAGGATTTAAAGCGGTAATTACTAGTGGGGACTTTAGCTACATGTGGTCAAATGCAGCAATACTTGGCGGATTTATCGTCTTGTTCTTACTTGGAACATTATCTTACTTTGGATTGAAGTTTAAAAAATCATATAGTAAGTTTTCAACAGAAGAAACAGCATAACATGAAGAGAAGCAGTCGCATTGTGCGGCTGCTTTTTCTGTTTAATCACAAAAAAATACCAGTCGCTATCACAAAGCGGCTGGTTCACTATTTCTTAGAGATAGTCAAGGGATATCTCTAAATTGTATGTACGAGTTAGGGGTGTACATACAAAAGCAAAGAGGGAGTATGAGTCAGAAATCTGACATCACAATATGGTAGCAAAATACTATTTATAGT